>NZ_LZPK01000226.1:0-10425 GCF_001729375.1 Methanosarcina sp. A14
AATTAGAAGAGTGGCAGTGACAGAATACTTAAGGAATCCCCAATACACGTTAAATTAATTCAAATATTTGAAAGTTTGGAAAAAACAATATGCTAGGAGCCAACTGCGTAACTCCTAAGTTATTTTTTTCGTTGAATTTCAAAAGCAGAGGAGTGAATAAATAATTTTATAAATTGCCAGTAAGAGAGGTTTTTAAAGCGATTTTTCTTTATGTTAGTGAATTCTCTCATACTTTTCTATTTTTGCTTCTATGAACTTCTCTGTGACTTCTGTCTTCAGTCTCTCCAGGGCCCTCTAGGTTGGTGATGCCCATAGTCTCTAGTAGCTTAGTTTATCCTTTAAGGCTTAAAACTCACTGTTCTGATTTTTTTAATTTACTTGGCCAACTTTTTATATACAGCAAAACATTGTAAAAATAACCGCAGTGTAAATGCGGAGACGTAAAATCAAGTGGGGAGTTTAGAATGAAATGTAAAAATTGCGGAAATGATATGTATCTTGCATTCACAGAAGAATGGATTTGTAGAGACTGTGGAATTAAAAGGGATGAAAATGGAAAATTCATTTCAAGAGATGTTAAGAGTCGAAGTCAAATACCTTTTATGAACCTCTAAGAGTTTCTAGGAGAGTATATTAAGAAAGGTGGTATAAACTTCTATTCTTTAATTTATTTTTGTTTTTCATAGCCGCTTCGTCTGTATAGTCTTTCTCTTTATCTCAAGTTTTTAACTTTATTGTTATTGTTTTCCGCTTTTTTCAAATTATGTAAAAGCGAAGAAAAGCGGAAAAATGTTGCTGAATAGACATTAACACATAGTTTTTATCAGAGCTTCCAGTTGTAAAAACTCAATTTTTTGTGCCTGATATTCCTGAAAGAATTCCTCTTCCTTTGCCTTGGTAGCTTCCTCAGAAATAGGACCTATAAATTTTTTGTAGACATCAAAGTCATGTACTCCAATAAAAAAAATAAAATGTCCAATGTGGATTTTCAGTTTCTTTATCATGGAGTTAAGATGTACCCGCTATTAGATTCAGTTTAAACTTGATCAGAATATTTGGAAAAATAGGCTAGAACAATGGCCCAGAGCCCTGAGCTCTTCCCATCTGGGTAAAACAAGCTCAGAGCCCTGAACTTTTCCTCTTCGTTCAGAAACTTAGCTCAATATCCTGAACTTTCTTTCTTTTTAGCTCAAAAAGTCGGCTCAGGTTCATCAACCTTAACTTTAGGTTCCGGAGCAGGAGTATCAAAGAAAGGAATTTCTGCGTCTTCATACCAGGCTTCAAGAAAACTTAACATATGATATTTAAGGAAAACGGAGAGAGGTACACCGAGGAAAAACAGAATTCCCAGGATCAAAATCAGCTCTATAACGATAAACGGAATAAGGAGTAACCAGAGAAGAAGTTCTGATAACAGGGACGAAAAGAGGAAGTACAGAGCCACATCAAAAATAAGGAAAGTAAGCCCTAAAACCAGTGCCACACCTACAAAAAGGAAAATTGCAAGAACGGCTACTCCTATATAGAGCAATAGCCTGACAAACCAGTAAACCACAACTTCGCGCCAGTTTTTCCTGAAATTTCCGAGAACAAGCTTGAAAGCCGAAAGAATTCCTTTATTCCGGTAAATGGCAAGTGGAATTGCAAGGCTTAAAAGGGAATCTATTGCAAGTGCGAGCAGAATTAACAAAATAATTACGCCGACAACCCAAAGAATTCCTCCGAGACTGGCAGACAAAGAAAAGTCTGAGGATACCTCACGAATAAGGGGTATAAGAGGAAGAAGGAATATTCCGAAGAGCGCGAGAAGTACCAGACCAATCGCTAAGCGCACAAGCAAGAGGCGGAATCCTTTTCCCAGAAACCTCCTTGAATAAGCCCAGAATTTTACTTCGTTTCGTACAAGGGATTCCACAAAAACAAACTCCATAATACTGGAAATGTACGAAAAAATAAAAATTAGGAGAATAAGGGAAGCTATTATTGCGGTTACAGTTGCCAGGTTTGGCACCTGATAAATATAACTGAAAGCAATATTATGCATGTCAAAAGGAAGATCAGGCATCTTGCCAGGCTCAATAATAGGAAAATTGTTTTTTAAGTCTTCTGAACCTATATTGTATCCGCTCGAATTTCCATAACTCGAAACCCCGCCTAACAGAAAAACAATGATTGCGAGTTTTACCCATTTCCAGAAATCAAAAGGCTCAAGAAGAGCTTCTCTTGTTCTTGAGAGAGCTCTGTCTACTGCACCTATCGCGTACCAACTCATAATATATAATTTTTTTAAGAAAATAAATAATTATCTAAATAGTTAAATTTGAAATTTTCCAGACAGACTCCTAGATATCTTAGAAAAACTTGAGATTTTTCAGACCTAAAAACTCTTTTATTCAACAATTATTTCCTGAAATGTCACAATGGTCTTCTCTTAATATAACGGCTTTCCTTTATTTCACAAGTCTCCCTTATTTCACAAGTTTTTCTTATTTCACAAGTTTTTCTTATTTCACAAGTCTCTCTTATTTCACAAATCTCTTCCCGTTTCAGCCTCTCAAAAACTTCTCAATAAAACTCATTTTTCGGATTCATCATTTTTGTCTGGACCATTGCCGACTCACGCTGCTTTTTCACCGGCGAGAGCTACGGGCCCTGGACAGAGCTTCAAAACCTGAAACAACTTCAAACAACTCCTCATCAATGCCGCTCTGGCGCACACGGTAGTATTCTCCACTGAGATTACTAAGCAGCTCCTCAATGTTTTTATCGGCACGCTGCATTGCTGCCAGTCGACTAGAGTTTTCACTTGCAAGGGACTCAGCGCATGCCCTGAAAAGCGAAACGAAAAGGTACTCGCGGATGAGTGCCCGTAAGGTTTCTGTGATATTGCCCATTACCTCAGGCAGCAAGTTTTTGGTTGGCCAGGAAAGTTTAGTCAGGTCGTCTCTCCAGGTTTCATCAAATGGCAGCAGTCGCTGGCTGACTGGCTCATAGGTAACTCTGGTTTTGTGGCGGTTGTAATAGAGATGAAGTTCGGCATCTTCATCCTGGCTGCGTAATTTTTCATTTTCCACAAGAATTTGCGCTATAAGCGGGGTAATTGCCTTAACCGAATTTGGCACATTATAAAGTCCAATAAGCGGCAAGCCTTCATCTTCCAGGCGTGAATAAACAAGCTCCCCTACAGCCCATACCTGAGCTTTACCTGGCAAAGCTTTCAGTTCCCTGACCGCATAATCGGTAATTATATCATTAAACTGACCCACAAGCCCCTGATCTGAACCGAAAACGACAGCTCCGATAAGACGTGTATTCTTTTGCGCTTTTCCTTCCTGTGGAGCTGGCATGAATGCAATTTTCCTGAAACATAAGCCCAAACCCAGTTCCACTGTATAATAGTAGTCAGACAACGCACTCACTGATTTTTCATATTGCCCTATGTTCGAGGCTGCCAGGGCTTTCATCGTGCGGACGACAGACTGAAGATCTTTTGCTCTATCAATCTTTGTGCGCAAACTCTGAGTGGTTTCGGTCATGATTTTTCCTTTGTCTCCGGCTCAGACTCGCCTTTAGTCTGGGCTTTTGATTTACTTATTTTTCTTCCGTTCGGGTTCCGAACTCAGGTTTTTCCTCAGTTTTAGTTTCTGTCTCAGGCTTACCCTTAGTCTGAGTCTCTGATTTCGCCACTTTTTCTTCAGTTTTAGCTTCTGACTCAGATTTGTCCTCAGTTTGGGTTTCTGACTCCGCGTTTTCCTCCGTTTTAGCTTCCGGCTTAGATTCGGATTCAGGCTTTGGCTGGTAAGGTTCCAGTGCTTTGCGGGCGATATTGAGGATAGTTTCACGGTCCTTATCGCTCAATTCTTTATCGCCTTTGAACCTCTCGCGCACATCTTCAGGAATATCTGGCAATGCCTTACGTAGGGAGTTTTCAGCCTCTACCATTTTGTCAAGCGGCACATTATCGAAGAGTTTTGCGTTCAATGCAACAAGGATAACAATCTGATCAGGTACGGGTACCGGAGAATTATGAGGCTGCTTCAGGAGGGCACGGATCCGCCTCCCATGTTCTATGAGTCTTCGTGTATTTTCATCTAGCTTTGCGCCGAATCGGGTAAACGTTTCCAGCTCTTCAAATTGTGAATAGGCAAGCTTGAGATCTCCAGCCACTTCTCGATAGGCAGCAAGCTGTGCTTTACCGCCTACACGAGAGACGGATTTGCCGACATCAACTGCAGGCAGCACACCAAGCTCAAAAAGCGAAGGTGAAAGGTAAATCTGCCCGTCCGTAATTGAAATCAGATTAGTTGGAATATAAGCGGAAATATTCTGCGCTTCGGTTTCGATAATAGGAAGAGCAGTTAGTGATCCGCCACCAAATTCTTTGAGCAGGTGCGTAGACCGCTCCAGTAGTCGTGAGTGAATATAAAAGATGTCACCCGGATACGCTTCCCTTCCAGGAGGCCGACGAAGTAAAAGGGAAAGTTCTCGATAGGCACGTGCATGATTGGTCAGGTCATCGTAAACAATTAGCACGTCTCGACCTGATTCCATAAAATACTCTGCAATGCTGGTCGCAGCATAAGGAGTAATATAGATTAGCCCTGATGGGTCATTGCCTTCAGTTACAACAACAATCGTGTAATCCATTGCGCCTCTTTCCCGTAAGTTTGCCACTGCTCTGGCAACTGCGGATGCACGCTGACCAATGGCACAATAAACGCACAGGACATTAAAATTCCGCTGATTAAGGATAGTATCAATCGCAATTGCAGTTTTGCCAGTCTGGCGGTCCCCTAAAATCAATTCTCTCTGACCGCGTCCTATTGGTATTAACGCATCAATAACTTTGACACCGGTCTGAAGAGGCACGGTAACAGGAGCTCGATCCATAATTGCCGGACTGGGCCGTTCAATAGGCAAGCGTTTACTGGAAACTATTGGTCCTTTGTTATCAAGTGGACGACCTAGTGGGTCAATAACTCGTCCAAGCAATTCTTCGCCTACGGCAACATCCATAACCCGTCTAGTGCGTTCAACCTGATCTCCAGCATGCAGGTGTGAGTATTCACCCAGTAGAACGGTACCTATTTCTTTTTCATCAACATTAAATGCGATCCCAAACAAATCCCCTGGAAACTTTATAAGTTCATCAAAACCTACAGTAGGAAGGCCAGATACGTTTGCGATACCTGTAGAAACTGTCAAAATTCTGCCTACCTCCTTCGGGGTAAGCGTCGGGGTCACTGATTCCCTGACCTGATGTATTTCGGTGAAAACTTTATCGAAAACGTCTTTAAGACTTTTAGTTTCCATGTTCACTGGCTCTTTATGTGGGCTCTGGTTTGGGATTAATCTCATCTTGGCCACAGATTAGGACTATTTCCAGATTGCTGTTTAACCTCTGACTCTTGCTTAGCCTCTGACCCTTGTTTTGCATCAGGCATTTGTTCAGCTTCAGATTTTTGTTTAGCCTCTGACTCTTGTTTTGCATCAGGCTCTTGTCTAGCCTCAGACTCTTGTTTTGCATCAAACTCTTGTTCGGTCTCTAGCTCTTTTTTCGATCTGGGATTATTATACTCAGTTGCAGGCCTGGTTTTAACTTCTGACTCAGTTTTCGGTCTGGGTTCATTAGTTTCAGCTTCAAGCTCCTGTTCAGCCTCTGGTTCGTTTTCAAACCTGGGTTTGTTATTTTTGGTTTGAGGTTCGGTTTTAGCTTTATTATTTTTGGTTTGAGGCTCAGATTTGGATTTGCTCTCAGGCTGCTCGTTCAGCAATTCGTCGATACTTTTTTGCATCGATGTAAGATAATCTGCAATGCTCCACGCAACTTTTTGTCCGTCTGTATTTAATTCAATACCACTGACAAGGTCTGGTAAAGTCTCAAACCTGGGTTGAGTTTCGATATCAAGAGTTTCTTTAATCGCCTTTTTAATAGAATCACGCTGCGTTTGTGGAAGATCAAATGCAGTACGGATGAGCACCTGACCTGGTGATGTACTAAGCGCTGAGGCTAACTGCTTCTTTTCATTATCTTGCAGATTGCGCAGCCTTTGAACAAACACATCAACTGCGCGTTCTTCCAGACTGGTTTCAGTCAGATCGGTCAGTATTTTTCGAGCTATGGAAAAGACTTCCTGTTGGGTCTGACGGCCGATTTCCTGACTTAAATTCTGTCCTTCGTTCCTTAATGCCTCCTGTTGTTTTGCTCTCAAATAGGAGGCTTCCTCCCTCACGTCTTCGAAAAGCCGTTGACGTTCGGCCTGTGCTTCTTCCTTTGCTTTGTTCAAGAGGTCATTACGCTGCTGGTCGAACTCTTCGTTCTTACGCTTGAATTCTTCTTTTTCTTTTTGAGCTTCTGCTTCTTTTGCATCCGCATTCTTAAGTTCATTTGCGACTTTATTCTCGCGTGCGTCGACTGCGTTGAGTATAGGCTTGTAAAGAAAACGCTTCAACAACCACACCAAGATGAGGAAGTTGATTACCTGCGCAATGACGGTGAACCAATCAATCAGCATAGTCTACTTTCCTCTCAATTTCAGGTAAGTGCACGGTTCCAGAACGGGTTGGCGAAAATGAGAATCATAGAAACCACAAAACAGTAGATTGCCAGAGACTCAATCATAGCCAGTCCCACAAACAAAGTCCTGGTTATTGTTGCGGAAGCATCGGGTTGTTGTGCCAGTGAGCTCAATGCTGTCGCAACAGCTCGCCCTTCACCAATTGCGGGTCCGATAACCCCAATGCCTATTGTGATGCCAGAAGTGGCAATTGATGCCACCGCGATTGTAGTTATATAGGTGTCCAAAGCCATAGTGCTTCCTTCCGTTGTTAGATTTGCTATTCAATTCTTATTGTCCAGTTTCACTTCTGGATTTGCTGGCTCGCGTAGCAGCAGTAATGTAAACTGTAGCTAAGATGCTGAAGATGTAGGCCTGCACCATGCCAACGAGCAGACCGAGAGCTATCATAAGATCAGGAAAGATGAATGGTGTAATTGTCAGCAGGATGGCAACGATCATAGAGCCGCTCATGATGTTACCGAACAGACGGATTGCAAGAGCTAACGTGCGGGAGATTTCACTTATAATATTAAATGGCAGCATGATGATTGTCGGCTCTGTGTACGTCTTAAGGTAGTTACTAATTCCTTGTTCTTCGATGCCGAAAAGTGGAACAGCTACAAACACACATAATGCAAGAGCAGCCGTAGTTGAGAGAGATCCTGTTGGCGGTTCATAACCTGGAATTATGATGCAGAGATTGGCTACAGCAATGAACAGAAAGAGTGTGCCCAAAAAGCCTAGATATTTCCTCGGCTGGTCCAGGCCAACGTCCTCAATTTGTTCCAGGATGCCTGTGACAATAATTTCCAGAATATTTTGCCAGCGGGAACGTTCCAGACCAGTAGAGAGTTTGCTTGTAATAGTTTTTGAACCAATTACCATTACCAGCATCAGCCCCCAAGTGTATACAATCGTTGCATTGAGTTTGATAAAGTCGTACTGCCAGAAAATTAGCTCATCAGGACTAAGTCGCATTACTGGCCTCCTTTGTCAATTGATTTGGGTCTTCCTCTGGCAATCTGGTGAGTCTAACTATTATATGACGCATAACAAAAAACCCAAACAGGCATATTAACAATCTCTCCCAATAGCCATCCGAGACAAAGTAGAATCCAGCTATGACAATGCTGAGCCGTATCAACAGGCTGCCCAGGAACCAGAACGCAGGTTTTCTGGATGAAAGTCCCTTCTGAACCGTCCACCAGAGCCCACCGAAGAACACTGCTCCGAGCAGAAAACCAGCTATCAGAGACAAGAAAAGATTCAATATTTCATTCATTGTAATCCTCCTGTTCCTCTTGCATTTCCTGGCGCTCCTTAGCTAACCAGTGCCACGCATTCAAGCAACCGATAATAAGGCCAATAATCAGCATCGTGAGTGCCCAGGAAAAGCTTTCTGGATAGTGTTTATCTAACCAGAGCCCGATTGCAGCACCAATTAAAGTTGGAACTGCTACCGACCAGCCTATGAGTCCCATCATGCCTAAACCAAGCCAGATCGTCCTGTCTACATGACGTTGTGCCCTTATTTTGCGTTCAGCCTTTGTCCCAACCTGACGGGCCAGAGGTGACTCGTCCTCCAAAGGTTTCTTTGATGGTTTGTCAGACATTCTGAAACTCCGCTAATCGGCGTATAAGCCCTGTTTCCAATTTTACCATTACTGAGCGAATTTTTTGCTCGGTTTCATCTAAGGTCAAAAACTCTTTTTCAACAGCCTCGTGCAATTGGCTTAAGTCTGTCCCGAAAATGGCATCACGTACAGAGACAAGTACATACTGACCATTCTTGATGAGTACGCCTTCATCGACTGCCACATAAACCTCGCCTTCTGATTCGGTTTCATATGTGAGAATTCCAGGCCCCAGAGTCGCAACACAATCAAGTCGGTGTGGCAAGAGCCCAAATGAACCCTCACGGCCTTCTGCGACTATGCGTGATACGCCTTTCTTTTCGGCAAAGACCTGGAAAGGCAGAAGAATCGTAAGATTCATGAGTCCTGAATTCATGAGTCCTGAATTCATGAGTCCTGAATTCATGATTTTTCCCGGCTTGATTTTTTGGCCATTGCTTCGTCAATTGTTCCGATCATGTAGAGGTCACCTTCAGAGTAGTCTTTGAATTCGTCATTCAAGATACGCTCGCAGCCGTCGAGCGCATCTGAAAGACTGATGGATTTGCCTTTAATACCTGTGAATTGCTCAGTGGTGAAAAACGGCTGCGTCAGGAAACGTTCCAGCCGTCGAGCGCGGGCTACCACATTTCGGTCCTCAGGCGATAGCTGCTCCAGGCCAAGCATTGAGATAATATCCTTGAGTTCTGAGTATTGCGCAAGCGTCTGCCTGATTTCTTGGGCAAGGAGATAATGCCTTTCGCCAACAATGCCAGGTGTGGCCATTTTGGAGTTTGACTGCAAAGGGTCAATAGCCGGATAAAGCCCCTCGCTTGCCCTCTTGCGAGAGAGGACAATTGATGCCGATAGATGTGAGAATGTATGCACAGCCGAAGGGTCAGTGAAATCGTCAGCAGGCACATACACCGCTTGAATAGACATTATGGCTCCGGCATCGGTGGTAGATATGCGCTCTTCTAACTCGGATAATTCAGTGCCCAATGTCGGTTGATATCCCAGGCGTGAAGGCATCTGTCCCATCAAACCAGATACTTCGGAACCAGCCTGAATAAACCTGAAAATGTTATCTATAAGCAGTAGCACATCTCGGCGTTCATCGTCTCTGAAGTACTCTGCCATTGTCAGCGCCGTATGACCTACACGAAAACGGGCACCTGGTGGCTCGTTCATCTGGCCGAATACCATAACCGTATTCGGAAGCACACCAGCGTCTTTCATATCACGATAAAGTTCTTCCCCTTCTCGACAACGCTCGCCTATTCCGCAAAAGATGCTCACTCCCTGGTGTT
Organism: Methanosarcina sp. A14; assembly: GCF_001729375.1. Classification (NCBI taxonomy): domain Archaea; kingdom Methanobacteriati; phylum Methanobacteriota; class Methanomicrobia; order Methanosarcinales; family Methanosarcinaceae; genus Methanosarcina; species Methanosarcina sp. A14. Next base: position 9,484 of record NZ_LZPK01000226.1, read on the forward strand.
GTTTGACTACGTTATGAATCATTTCGGTTAGCAACACTGTCTTGCCAACGCCCGCTCCTCCGAATAGACCTGCTTTACCTCCGCGCTCAAGCGGTACCAGTACATCTATAGCTTTGATACCGGTCTCGAATATTTCAGACGTAGTGGATCGACGCATTAGCGGTGGCGGGGTTTGATGTATTGAGCGCCACTGGATATCAGATGGAGGCTTCCTGCGGTCTATGGTATTTCCAAACACATCGAACATTCGAGAAAGGATTTCCCTACCAACAGGCGCTTTCAAAGGTCCACCTGTATCTTCCACTGCCATACCTCGAGCAAGACCTTCAGTGGGGGTCAGAGCAATTCCGCGGACATGATGTGCGTCAAGTTGCGTCAAAACTTCTATGGCAATTTGGCTTTCTCTTCCTGCACGTAGCAGTGTATATACAGGTGGCAAGTGCTTCTCGAACAATACATCTACAATGCTGCCGCGCACCGAGATGACCTTACCGAGATTCAAGAGCCGACTTCGATCTACCATTTTAACAGCTCCCCCAAGCTGGCATTATATTGCTATTTTAACAGCTCCCCCAAACTGGCATTATATTCGGTTTTGGAGTGCCCTCTTTCTAAAGCTTGTTTTGTAAGAACTAAGAATATGATGAAGATTCACATCTGCCTCATTCACAAAGCCCACAGTGACCAGGAAACGCTAAAGAAAACATGGAATGGAATCAATTTTCAATTATTGTCTTTATAATGAACTCATTATAGTGTCTTCATAGTGTCTTTACAGTGCTTTATAAACCCCATTTTACCAGTGAATTCTTTATTACTTTGTTTCCCCTTTCCCATAAAGAAATATATCATTTCAATATATTAATTTGACTTTAACATATTTTTTATATTTATTGCGAAATCTAAAATCAGGTTTAATTCAAATGTTATATAGGGTCCTTC
>NZ_LZPK01000227.1:0-6363 GCF_001729375.1 Methanosarcina sp. A14
ATGTTAAAGCTAATGTAAAAGCTAATTGGAAAAGCTATGTTAAAGCTAATGTAAAAGCTAATTGTAAAAGCTATGTTAAAGCTAATGTAAAAGCTATGTTAAAGCTATGTTAAAGCTAATGTAACAATCCATTCAAGTCATAAAGTTTTTATAAATAACGGATTTGTAAATTTATTGAATATTGCTAAGTATTTCTGAATATCTTTCCACTGTTTTTTTGTAAGTAAAGTTATCTTTTACAAAAATAATAGAGTTCTCTATAATATTTTCAAGATTTGGGTGTTCCATAGCGCGGAAAATGTTTTTTGCAATGCATTCCGGAGAATTATTTTCCATAATAAAGCCAGTTTTTTCATCATTTATGATATCAGGAATTGCTCCCACTCCTGTAGCAAGTACAGGTGTACCGCAAGCCATTCCTTCTAACATAATATTAGGAAGACCTTCCGTATAAGAAGGAATGACTAGCAATTTTAATGAATTTAAATATTTGGGAAGATCCTCATGAGAACTCCATCCAACAAGTTTTACATTGTTTTCAAGTCCATTTTGAGAAAGATACTTATTAACGTTACTTTTTAAATCTCCATCACCTATTATCAAAATATTCAGATATGGCTTTTGTTTTAAAATAAGAGGAATTGACTCTATAAAATTTATAATACCCTTCTCTTCAGATAAACGACCTACGTACCCGATGAAATCATTCCTTTGACTAAACTCAACATTTAATTTAAAATTAGAAAAATTCAAAAAATGCCGGGGAGCTATCAATATTTTATGGGAATATTTTTCAAAGTTCCATTCATTTATGAGACGTGGAGAATATAATATTATCTTGTCTACCAGATTAAAGTTTATAGTACATAATTTTGTAACTATTTTCGATAGAATATCTTTCTCGTATTTTATTGAATATCCAGAAAGCATAGTAATTGTTTTCTTTTTAAATAACTTTGCGGGTATCAGCGATAAAACTAACATTTCCCCCCCCAGGAAAAAAATACATATGTCAACCTTATTAATTATCTTTAATAGTAAACAAGCGATTTTAAATTGAGTACAAATATAGTTTTTAATCCTGTTAACTGAACTGTTACCTGTTGAATGGAATATACCATACAAATGAATATTTTTATTATCAGTAAAATGATAATAACCAGCATTTCCAGTGATTAGATATACCTCGTCAGAAGAAGATGTTAAAATATCAATAAGATTTGATAATGGAGTGAGCCCTGCTTTCAGGGGTGGGAAAGTGATTACACAAACTCTGTTTTTTTGAATTGTATCTTTTTTAAGTGACATATATATTCCTTTGCTTGTTTAATATCAAAGAAGGACGAGATCTCGTTCTTTTCTGCTTTGGGTGTAACTTATGCATTCAATCCCAAAAGAAGGAAATGCTGTGCGATTAAATAAGAAATTGGAAATTTCACTATCCTGAGAACAGAGAAAATTGTAATAGATTGTCGCAGATTCATATTTTATGTTTTGTAAATACAATTCTCATAAAGGGCCTCGATTTTTTTACAAATTAATGGCCAGGTTAAATTATTTGTAATATATTTTTGTCCATTCTCAACAAATTTATTTCCAAGATCAGGATTTTCAAGAATTAACTTCATTTTGTTTTTCAAATCAGTTACGTCTCCATATTTTACTAAGCACCCGCAAGAAGCTTTTTTTATAAGTTCACCACACCCACAATCATCAGTAACTATTACAGGACTTCCGCACATTATAGCCTCGAATGGCACGAGCCCGAATATTTCAAGAATCGAAGGGTATACCAGGACATCACAATCTACATAAGCTGCTAATTTATCAAATGTATCAATATAACCAGTAATTATCACATTATTCTTCAAATTAAATTTATCAATTAGTAACTCTGTTTTGTCCTGATAGCCATCGTCTGAACCTGCTAAAACCAGTACAACATCATTTTTTTCTTTTATCAAATCTGCATATGCTTTAATCAGAAAATCTATTCCCTTCCTTTCATGAAGCCTACCTAAAAATAAAACAATTTTATTTTCATTGATATTGTATTTTTTTCTAAATGTTCCTTTCGCAGGTAATTTACAAAAAGAATTGGTATCCATGCCATTAGGGATAGTATATATTTTTTCTGAAGGTATTTTCATTTGTAAATATTGATCAACTTCTGTATCGGATACTGAAATCAGCTTAGATGCATCCTTTAATATTTCATTTCCCCATATAGCATCAAATATATTTTTTTGCTTCTGTTTCCCAATCGTGTTTGGAAGTGTTCCATGAGCTTGTAGTACATATGGAATATTGTACTTTTTTGAATAATAGTGAACGATTACTGCAAGCAATGTCCGATGCTCATGGATATGGATCACATCAAAATCCTGAATTTTTCTTCTAGCTATAAAAGGTAAATAATAAGGGATGACAATATTGCGTTTTGTTAAATAATTAGACAGATTTCGAAAATAATAGGTATTTATCCCATCGACATCAACAGGCTTGTTCTTAATTATTTTTAACCTCGATTTAAATCCATCTGTAGTAAAAACTGTTACTTCGTGACCTTCTTTTACTAAATTTTTTGAAATTTCATAGGCGACTCTTGCAATTCCACCTGCTTCCCAAGAGGGTTTGAAAAAATTAGTTACATGTAATATTTTCATTTGAACTCTCCATAGTTCTAATTTTGTTAGCAGGGACTCCACATATTACTGAATTTGCCACCGCGTTTTTTGTTACTACAGCTCCTGCTCCAACAATCGCTTTTCTACCAATTTCAATTCCAGGCAAAATGATAGCATTGTTGCCAATAAAAGCATTTGATCTTATCTTTATAGGGGACGCTTTCATTTCAAGACCATAGGCCTGCCTGTAAGAGCCGTCATGAGTTGAAATCATAGCACATCCACCAATAGTTACATCGTCTTCAATAAGTATTGGGGAATAGGAACATTCTATAAATGTTCGGTTGCTGATATTGCATCTGGACCCAATTTTGAGGGACTCCCCTACCATTAAACACTGATACCCAAGATGTGAATTTTCTCCAACTGTAAACTTATTTACATTTATTAACGCACCTGGAGCCACAAAAACATTGTCTTCAATATGAACACTATTGTAATCGTTGGAAAGAACAAGAGATCCAGGACCAAAATACACATTTTTGCCAATATGTGCACCCAGCAATTTCAACACTGCTTTTTTGAATCCAGATGAGGGGATGTACATTGAGAGACCTAGCAAGATTTTCCTAGCAAAGCTAATATTTTTTAACTTTTGACGATCATCTCTTTTGTTTTGTCTCTCAGTCATATAAATCACATCAGTTACACGATTTGCACACTTCAATAATCTTTTTAGCCCTATGCCTGTATGTGTGTTCCTTCAGAATCCTCTGCCTTGCCCTTTCACCTATTTTCAGCCTTTCTTCATCAGAGGACAATAACCATTCATAGGTTTCTACAGCTTCATCTTCATTATTGACAACAATAATCTCTTTTCCAACTTCAAACCACTCTTCTATCCCTTTGTAAGGCTGGGAAACTATGCAGGCTCCGTAAGCTGCAAGTTCAAACGGCCTGGCTGTAGCAGAGGCATATATATTTGTATGAGACCATCTGGTGATATTCAGGTTGATCTTACTTTTGCAGCAGAATTCGCGGAATGCGCTGTAGGGAACTGGACCAATAAGCTTTGCATTCCCCATGTCAATTCCGAAGTTACCACCCCCTACTGAGAAATTTACATCAGGCAGCCTTTTACTAGGATTTGTAATCATATTTGTCATCCATTCTTCCCTTAATTCACTTCCGTGACCATAGAATGAGACATCAATAGTCTGTTCAACATTTACAGGGGCAAAAAGATCTGCGTCTGCTGCATAATACAATGGAGTAACGTTTTTTGCACCGGCTTCCTTGAGGTCTTCTATAACTCCTTTTGAATTGACAAAAAAAGCATCATACTCTGAAAGGTCCGAATTCACATAGTAGTCAAACTTAAATCCACGTGACATCGCATACTTGGGAAGGATTGTAGGCATATCCCCATCATAATAAAGGCATGGAATCCCGAATTCTGTTTTTAACTCAGAAGGAATTCCTGTGATATGGTTAAGTGGAATATTCATAAAAAGAATAAAATCAAGATCTTTTTCTTTAGTTATAATGTCCGTGAGTTGTTTTTTGATCTTAGGCTTGATATCAAGATTGATTAAGTTTTTAGTTATGGTAGAAAGAAACTTATTGGGTTTTGAAGGATCAGCAACTTTCTTCTGGGATTTCAGGAAGTTATTATAAAGAATACTCTCAAGTTTACATGAATTCTCATATGTTCTCCACCAGAGACTTTCCACTGCTCCTCCGAGGTAAGGGACTACTATAACTTCGTTTCCTGTCTCATGGAGAGCCTTCAGTAACTGCCACCATGAGGGTGTACACCCAAGTTTGTATTTTAAGTCGATAGTAGAAACAAACGCCAATAGTTTCATTGAATTACCTACTATAAAGACAATAATAAATAAAGAGTTAGTCTAAATGTTTTTAAGAAACAATTCCTCACAGTTTAAAATGCCTTCGCATCCTCCAAAATGGCAGATATCGAATGCAGCAGGATGCCTGTCAAAGCCATGAAACTCCCTATGATAATAAACAGAATCATGAGCATGGTAGGCCCGAAATACAAACTTTTTCCCATCGTGAAATCCTGTATGAAAAAAGTGCCCATAACAAGACCGCTTATTCCAAGAACCAGTCCCGGGATTGTAAGGTAGTAAAGAGGTTTGTTAAACTCTATATCTTTTAAAATCATAAAAAGAACTCCAAAGCCGTGTTTTATCGGGTTTACGGTTGAACAGTCAACGTCGTATCGGACTCCAATTTCAACTTCGGCTATACGAAGGCCAGATTTTCCTGCGTCTGCAAGCATTTCGCTTTCTATAGCCATTCCCTTAGCTTTGAATCGGAAAACATCTTTCGTTGACGCTGAAAAAGCGCGAAAGCCGCTCTGGGAATCAGTAATCTGAATCCCAGAGTTTAGCTTGGTGACTCCGTCAAGAATAGTCTGGCCGATACGGCGATAGGAGGGAGTATTCTGATCCAGACCATTTAAGTACCTGTTGCCGTTTACCATGTCGGCTTCACCTTTTATGATAGGCTCGACAAGCTTCGGTATCTCGGCAGGGTTATGCTGACCATCGGAGTCCATGGTAACTATTATATCCGCACCCAGGTCATCTGCGGCTTCAAATCCGGTCTTGAGGGCTGCACCTTTCCCTTTATTTACCTCATGAATAATTACCTCAGCTCCTGCTTTTCTTGCGATCTCGGCCGTTCGGTCTGAGCTGCCATCGTCGACCACAATAACGTTGTCGGCATAGTGTCTGGTAAGCAGAACTATACTGCCGATGGAAATTTCTTCATTAAAGGCAGGAAGGATCACTGTGACATTCTGCGGGGCTGTGCTTTTTACACACTCACTTTGTTTTTGGATTGTGTGCTGTGCACTCTTATCCACTATTTTTCCTGAGCTCAATTTGGATGACCCCTGATATTGTACAGTTTTAAGTGAATTTGCGTATGAGCCTGAAAGGCCGTTTAATTCCGATAATATTATAACCGTGTAATATATACTATAATATTAGCTTTTTGGAGACTAATATGAAAAACTATCATATAAATTTACTGCACTAATTCTGAAGAATGTCAATAATTATGGGAAATAATGTTATTGGTTACCCTTTTTGTGTAATTGAATATAAGGTTAAGTGATTTTAATAAAAGTCTGAAAATATAGCTTCATAAATCTAAATTACTATTATAAGATTTCTCGTAAAGTATAAATTGAGATTCCAAAAAAGTTATTCTGCAAACCTTACGGCATCTTCTCATGTATTTTATGAATGTATTCTGCGTTTGAATGAGTATTTTCCAAAATATCTACAATCCAAATCCACTTGCGGCAATCTCTAACTAAAAAACGAAAAATCGGAGGAAAAAACAGTGATTGGTCAGGCATCTTCGGTCGGGATTACAGCCTTTTTGCTGCATATTTATCAGGCCTGCTATCAAATGCAATAAAACTTCTTTCAAATCGATAAAAGTCTCGGCTAGAGTAAGCCAGATTGTCAAAAAGGTAGGCCCGAGATTAAAGCTTCTGTCAGAATGTCAGTACAATTAAACTACTGTTAGCCCGGTTGGTAATTGACCAATTTGTTAGGAGTTACGCAGTTGGCTCCTAGCATATTGTTTTTTCCAAACTTTCAAATATTTGAATTAATTTAACGTGTATTGGGGATTCCTTAAGTATTCTGTCACTGCCACTCTTCTAATTTTCATAGCACTTTCAAACCAGGATATT
>NZ_LZPK01000228.1:0-5794 GCF_001729375.1 Methanosarcina sp. A14
TATGAAAATTAGAAGAGTGGCAGTGACAGAATACTTAAGGAATCCCCAATACACGTTAAATTAATTCAAATATTTGAAAGTTTGGAAAAAACAATATGCTAGGAGCCAACTGCGTAACTCCTAAGATAGTCAAGCGTACGCTCAATAGTCCTCTGGGCTAGATAGCTTTCCTCTACAAAATAGACGTCTTCATTAATGCCAAGGAGTTCCTGTAAAAGCATATCTGTGTAGATTCGGATAATCTCATATCAAGATTTCGAAAAAAATCTACACAGGGTTTACTGCCGCCCAATAACCATAAATTAAAACAGTTATTCTCACCCATAATTCACTCCTCTGGATCCACAAGCTTTTAAAAAAAGACTTGAGCGAAAAAACCAGTAACGACATAATCGTCGTGATTAACTAGCGCAACAGTTGCAGCACAAAACTTTTGAAAAAAATAGAATGAAAACCTCACCAATGGTTAAGTTTGGATTTGATGACCTTATCCCCGAACCCTACCGGCGTGATCAACCGGCGCAACGGTTGCTAGAGAGCCGCAACTCTCTCACCGGACACCAGTGAAATTGAGATTACATCACAATTCACAGAAAATTCCCGATTATCTGCGTTCTCTAGAAAGAACTCGGGTGACTCAGTCCGTTTGAGCGGTCGAAGCGAGCAAAACAGACATGAGCCCCCAAAGCGGAATTTGTGCTATGAACAAAAACAAATGATGAAGCTCTGGAAAGTGAAATAAAGGAGAAAAAGCTATTAAAAGCTGAAAGGAAGTAAAAAACCCCAATATAAGCAAAGTTATTTATATAATCTGATTACAAAATCAGGAATTATAAGGATATATATTAACAAATAAAGAAGATTGGAGGATAATATGGCAAAAGTAATACCATTTGCACCAATTGAGCGTTTAATAAGAACCGCAGGCGCTCATAGAGTTAGTGAGAGTGCGGGAATGGCCCTTACAGAAATTCTGGAAGAATATGGACTTGAGATTTCAAGAGAAGCAATAAAACTTGCAGAACATGCAGGCAGAAAAACTGTAAAAGCTGAAGACATAAAATTAGCAAAAGAAATGCTGTAAACTAAGACTGTCCACCCCTTAATGATATTTATCAGTGGCGTTTTGCTTTACGGGACAAAAGAGAAAATAAAATGCTGGTACCCAGCATTTTCCTATTTTTACGTGAGATTCAATTATGCGGTGGCAGTTTCCAGATTTACTACGGTTAGGATTCTACAGGTCAGATCTTTGAGCAGAAGGAAAATTATGCTCAAAGAAACATATCAAAGAGACTTATACCTGTTACAGTAACTCCCGTTACTATAATTCCTGCTATCATCACCCCTGCAGCAATTGCAGGTAAGGCATGCCTGAACTTGACCCCGAAGACAAATGCCGCTGCACAGCCAGACCAGGCCCCAGTAACCGGCAGGGGTATGGCTACGAAGATGGTTAGAGCGAGGAGTCCGTATTTTTCAAAACTCTCGGCATTTTTCCGGCGAGTCTTTGAGAAGAGCCAAGTGAAGAAAGTATCAAAGATCGAGTAACGTCTGAGATAGTTCGAGACCGGCTCAAGAAAGAGCAGAAGGGGAATTACAGGAAGGAGATTCCCAATCACTGAGAAGAAGAATGCATCGAAGGGACCCATTCCATAGATGCCCATTGCAACAGGGATTGCACCTCTCAGTTCGGAGACAGGTATAGCTCCCATAATCAAAACTGCAAGCCAGTGGGGAACAGACCCCAACATTTCTACTAATGTTATTTCAACAGACATGGTAATCAGGATTTATTAATTTAGTATGATCCTATATAAAAAAGGCCGAATTCAAGCCCTTTTAACCGTTCTTGAGAGACCTGGAATGAAGAGAAGCCTTATTCAGAGTCGTTAAATCCCTTAATCGGGATTAGAAAGCGCAAAATGCGCGAGTAAAGCTTCGAGCTGGATCTTTTCAGTTGCTCCTTCAGTTAACCTGAAATCAATCTCACCTATTATGTCCACGAGTTCGACAATGCGTTTTTCAGAGAGCCCAAGATCCAGAATCATCCGGTTATCCATTTCGGAGATTGCCCTGTAAATCTGTCCAACTATATCTTCTCCGGAAAGCCCCTCTTCGTAGAGCAACCTATTCAATTCCTTTCGAGCAGCCCTGAAATTACCACGCAGGGCAGTTTCAATCAGGTGTCTGATATCTTCTGGATTTGCGGTTGCGGTAGTTCTGTAAATGGTTTCCCTGGATATAGATTTATTCGGCTCAACGAAAGCGGCAGCCTGGAGAGAATTCACAGCTTTTCTCATATCTCCCTGGGATATATAAATAAGAGCTTCATATCCGTCTTCAGTAATAGACAAAACCTGGTCTTTAGCGATGTACTCAAGGCGTTTCCTGATAGCTTCATCGGAAAGTCGTCTGAACCTGAAAACTGCACAGCGGGACTGGATAGGCTCAATAATCCTGGAAGAATAATTACAAGATAAAATAAACCGGCAGTTATTGCTGAACCGTTCCATTGTCCGCCTGAGTGCAGATTGAGCATCTGAAGTTAGTGCATCAGCTTCATCCAGGAAGATAATCTTAAATTCGGCTCTTCCCATAGGGGCAGTTTTTGCGAAGTTTTTGATTTTTGTCCGGACAACATCAATTCCTCTCTCATCCGAGGCATTAAGTTCGGTAAAGTTTTCACGCCACAGGTCTTCTCCAAAAATTTCTCTTGCAATCGAGACGGCAGAAGCGGTTTTTCCGACTCCTGGCGGCCCGGAAAACAGCAGATGGGGAAGATTTTTCGTTGCAACATAAGACTTCAAGCGTTCTATTGTTTCTTCCTGCCCCGCCACCTGATCCAGTCTCACAGGCCTGTACTTCTCAATCCAGATCTCTTCTTTAATCGTAGAGTCCTCCATTCATGCTTGCACCATATTTAGAGAAGATGATATTTAAACTTTTGAATGTTTTGAGTTGTTATGTTTAACCGCATTTTAAAAATGCAATTTGTGCGTTACAGCCAGGATACAACCAATATATAAATGTATAGAACGCAAAATAAAAATAACAAGAGAAGAAAAATGGCAATTCTAAAGTGAAAAGGTTAAAAGAAAAACGGTAACATTTTCGTCTGCTTGATCCGCTTTTACTCTCTTAGCCAAACTTATATAAGTTTCTGGTTTTGCCGCCATTAACAATTTTACTATTTTTATTACTTTTACTAACTCTTCTATTATTCATTTTAGTAATTTTTACCTCACTCGATCTTTCTAATTATAGTAATTTTTACCCCACTCGATCTTTCTGATTTTAGTAATTTTTACCCTACTCGATCTTTCTATTAATTGTAGCATATATTTATTTGAATGATATTATAATAGTATAGTATTAGAATAGTACTTTTCCAAATTTAAAAAAAGTATACGAAAATTTGTTTCAAAAAGTTACTGGACTATACTTTAAGGGAATTAGTACATTCGACTGCCGATCACGGATATAACATTTGCCTGACATAATTATATTGAGGTCAATTATATTTAATTTGCCAGAGGAGTAGAGCATGGAAGAACAAAGTGAAAAATCGAAAACTGAAAAACTAACTGAAGAGCTCAAAGAAATGGCTCTAACTCTTGGAGCATTTAGAGTGGGCATCGCAACAACCGAAACCCTTACAGGCGGTCCCCCATCTACGGATCTGACATATGTGTTGCCAGGAGCAAAATCGGCAATTGTTTTTGCCCTTGCTTTTGACCAGAACCTTATAGAACCTTACTTTAGAAAAGAGGACCATAAATCCCTTGAAACCAATAAAGTACGAACCACCACCCTCGCCAACGGGATAGCCCTGGAAATGGCAGGATTCTTACAGCAATACGGGTACAAAGCCACTCCCCAGCTTGCAAATTTCGTTTACCGGCAGGATTCGGAAAACTGGTTGCTGGATATGCACCCCCCGATTTCCCACAGGTACCTGGCAGTTCGCTCCGGGATAGGACATTTCGGGTACTCAGGGAACATAATTACAAAGGAATACGGATCAGCAATTGCCCTGGCATCTGTAGTTACTGATGCGGAACTTATCCCAACAGAACCACTGCCGGAAGAGGAAAACTATTGTGACGAATGCAAGATCTGCCTTGCAGTCTGCTCCTCTGGATTTGTTGACCCGCTTGAGAAGGTCACGGTAAATCTTGGAGGAAAGGAGTTTAGCTATGGAAAAAGGAGAAGCAACAGCCGATGTTTCCTTGTTTGCGGAGGGCTTACAGGCTTAAATGCTTCGGGAAAGTGGTCTACCTGGTCTCCGGCTCGCTTTGAGATTCCCAAAAAAGATGAAGATTTTACCGCTGCTATGCCCGGTACAATAGAAGCGTACCTCAAGAGGCAAAGATCAAAGGTGGATTTTTCATATGCCTGATTCCAGGGAACAGAATGGAATATACCTGCTCAAACTGTCACTTTGTCTGCCATCCTGACAAAGAAATCCGGAAAGCCAGATACAGGATGCTAACAGAAAGCGGCGTGGTCATACAGGAACCAGACGGAACACTTAGAGCCGTATCTCCTGAAGAAGCAAAAGAGTATTTCAAGAACATGCCTTTGGAAAGGAGAAAGCTGTACGAATCAGTTCCAGAGGAGTAAACGATCCAGAGCAGGGAAAGTTAACTAAAGATTACAAATATGAAGTTTGCTGCTACCGCACGAAAGAAAGGTCTAAAAAAGAAGGCAGAAAAAGGAGAAGAAAGAAATAAGTGGAGAAGAAAGAAATAAGTGAAGAAGAAAGAAATGTAACGCAGATCAGTCCATGTACACGGTATGCAGAGTTTCATAGATAGGCCCTTTCGGAGTCAGTGTGCTTTTCTTTAAAAGCACTTTATTTACCCACATAGTACCAATTTCGATGTCCTTTAATTCCTTTACTATATTTATGAACGTGGTTTTCTGCTCCTTCTTAAGAAACTTTATCCTGACAAGAGTAGCATGGGCAGTAAATTCCCTGTCATCTTTTTCGAATTTAAAAGGTTCCAGTAACTCTTCTACGTTGTCATGTAACACCTTGAAGTTTCCGGCTGCCCCCAGCCAGAGGATTCTGGGATTCGAAGGCTTAGGAAAAACTCCAAGTCCCCCTACTTTTGCTTCGAAAGGCTCGCATGTAATAGAGTCGAGAGCTGCGGAAAGAGGTGAAACTCTTGATTCGTCCACGTTCCCCAGGAACTTCAGAGTTATGTGAACAAGCTCAGGATCAACAAATTTCAGATCAAAACCAGAAAATCTGGCCTGAAGCTCTCGAATTCTCTCCGTAAAACCGGGATCTAATTCCACTGCTATAAATGTCCTGATCAAAGCATTCACCAATATTAATTGAAAAGCGAACAAGAAAAATCTTCCTGTTAATTTTCGTCTGAAAAACTGAGTTTAGATCCCTTTTTTGAAGGAATTGTAAACCCTTCACAAAATTATTTTAAAAAATATAAAAGAGACAAAGTGCAAAAGAGCAGAAAGGAAAAAAGACGGATCAAAGGGATTACAGGGCAATTATAATATACAAGAGATAAGTACAGAGAATGAAATAAGCTTAAGTATTTATAAATTTGGTCTCAATGTTAACCTGAGGAAAAGAATTTTTGCTCGGAGAAAAACGCTAAGTTAAAAAATAATAACCCTGATTTGAGAAAATAATTTTAGTTCAAAAAATAACAACTCTAAAAATCAAATTGCATGCGGCCACCCTACCCTAAACAGGCTGCTCTACAATTATTAGTAGTAATAAAAAAGTGCTAAAAAGAAATCAAATAAGACCTTTAAATCA
>NZ_LZPK01000229.1:0-7168 GCF_001729375.1 Methanosarcina sp. A14
TCTCTATATCACGTGTTAAACCTTTAAATATCCCTACATCGCGTGTTGAATCTTTAAATATCTCCTAATCATGTTTTAAAACTCTAACTATCCCTAAATCATGTACTAATGATTTAACGATCCCGAAAAATCTCATTCATAAAACGAAACTGGAGTTAACCTAATGTCTTTCCTGACTAATTTCCTTTTAGGACTTGGGCTTTCAATGGATGCATTTGCAGTTTCCATGTCCAGCAGTACTACTATACGGCCTTTTCATCTAAAGGATGCACTGAAGCTTGCTTTCTTTTTTGGAGGATTTCAGGCTTTTATGCCTGTGTTGGGCTGGCTTGGAGGGAGCGCAGTAAGTGGCTTTGTATCAAACTATGCTCCCTGGATTGCTTTTGGGCTTCTGGCCTTTATCGGAGGCAAAATGATTTATGAGGCTCTTTATGGAGATCCGGATGGGAAGATAAATTCCCTCAATTATCCGGTGCTTCTGATGCTCGCAATCGCTACAAGTATAGATGCCCTTGCCGTGGGAATTAGCTTTGCTTTTCTCAATACTCCTATTCTTGAACCTGTGATTATAATAGGCTGTGTGACCTTTTTCATGTCTTTCTGCGGAGCAGTCCTGGGGTACAGAATAGGTCATTTTTTTGAGCACGAAGTCGAGATTATTGGAGGGCTTATCCTTATCGGGATTGGTGGAAAAATCCTTGCTGAACATCTACTCTGGATCTGACAAATCCTGGATGTCTCAAAAAGTTACGCCAGATTCATATACCACTAACTAAGATGCAGTTAGTATGAGACTAGCTGTAATCGAAGGTGATGGTATAGGTAGGGAAGTAATCCCTGCAGCTGTTAAAGTCCTTGATGCCTTCGGGCTTGAGTTTGAAAAAGTTTCCCTGGAGCTTGGCTATACTCGGTGGGAAAGGACAGGAACTGCAATATCAAATGATGATCTGGAAACTATAAAGGGGTGCGATGCTGTCCTTTTTGGGGCAATTACTACTGTACCGGATCCGAATTACAAAAGTGTGCTCCTGACAATACGAAAGGAACTGGACCTATATGCTAATGTCAGGCCTGTAAAACCTCTGCCCGGCATAACAGGAGTTACAGGGAGAAACGATTTCGATTTTATTATTGTCAGGGAAAACACTGAAGGGCTGTATTCTGGAATTGAAGAAATAGGGCCTGAAATCTCCTGGACGAAAAGAGTCGTCACCCGGAAAGGTTCCAAGCGGATTGCAGAATCTGCCTGTAAGCTTGCAAAGAAAAGAAAGAACAAGCTGACCATTGTTCATAAATCCAATGTCCTGAAATCCGACAAGCTTTTCCTCGATGTTTGCAGGCAAACCGCCAGTGCTAACGGCGTGGAATATGAGGATATGCTGGTTGACTCGATGGCTTACAACCTTATTATGCATCCTGAAAGGTACGACATTGTGGTTACAACGAACCTCTTCGGAGACATTTTGAGTGATATGTGCGCAGCCCTTGTAGGAAGTCTCGGCCTTGTCCCAAGTGCCAATATAGGGGAGAAATATGCCTTCTTCGAACCTGTGCACGGGAGCGCACCTGACATTGCCGGAAAGGGTATTGCAAATCCGCTTGCTGCGATTCTCTGTGTAAAAATGCTGCTCGAATGGATGGGAGAACCTCGGTCGCAAATTATCGATGAGGCAATAGCCTATGTGCTTCAAAAGAAAATCATAACTCTTGACCTCGGAGGGACGGCTAGCACAATGGAAGTCGGAAACGCAGTTGCGGAATATGTGGTGAGTAATATGTGAGGAACAATATACAGGATCGGCGCAGCTCACCCTGGTAACGTAGTTTGAACTGGTAACGTAGTTTGAACTGGTAACGTAGTTTGAACTGGTAACGTAGTTTGAACTGGTAACATAGTTTGACCCGTAGCATAGTTCAACTTGATAACATAGTTTAACTTGGAGGGTTGGATCGCCTCCTGCCAGAGGAGAGTTTTTAATGTTTTAAGTCCTTTTTTATAATAAGGCGCAGTTACATTTTAATCAAAGATGACTACGCACTTAAATTCTGACTTCTCGCTAACGAATGAATGGGGGTTTCATTCTGCGTCAATTTTTCGATATCTCACTGCCGATTACGGAAGAAATGGTTGTATATCCGGGAAAGCCGGGACCTTCTATTAAGAGGTATGCCTCTGTTCCGAGGGATAAGGTAAACGAGTCTATCCTGACTCTTGGAAGCCATACAGGTACTCACGTAGAGTCCAGGCTGCATCTTCAGGAAGGTAGAGAAGGAGTTGCTGACTTGCCTCTTGATCATTTTTATGGAAAGTGCAGGGTTTTTGACCTCGCTCTGGTAGAAAGTGAAATTCATATGCAGGACCTTGAAGAGTTTGAAATCGGACCTGAAGAAATAGTACTTCTCAAGACCAGAAACTCGGCTCTTGGGTACGTGCAATTCCTTGAAAATTATGTACACCTTAAAATGGATGCAGCTGAATACCTCGTCAATGCCGGAATCAAAACCCTGGGATTTGATTACCTGAGCATCAAAAAACCTGACGGGGACGATGATGTCCGTGAACTGCTTATTAATAATACGACTTTGTTTTTAGGACTCAACCTTGCCGGTGTTCCTGAGGGGGAATATACATTCATAGGTCTGCCTCTCCGTATAGATACGGACGGAGCTCCGGCGAGAGTGATACTTGTTAAATACTAACATTTCATAATAAAAACTAGTGTCGAGTCAGTCATCAAGGATTCAATGATTCCGAATAATTGAAATTGATTTTATGCGACATTTTGTGGTTGATTCTACATAGGAAAGACCGAATAATATAATAATTACAGCAAATGTTTTCAAAAACAGTTATAAAAAATTGACTTCAAACTTTATCCTGTGTAATTGGGATAGAAATTACAGGTTTAAATGGAATCAGTTGAAAAGTAAGTTTCTCTCCGCCTTTAATTTTCGTCGGAATTTCTTCATGTTTCCGGTTTTTTCTGACTTTTCTTGAAGTTTTTGCATCTCAGTTGGTCTGTTCTTGAGATCCACTTCAATTGATTTATGTTGAAAACTTACTTCTCAACGTTCCAATTCTTTAGAGGTTTTACTTCATTTTGATTCGCAGTTTTTAATTTGCAGCTTTTCAATTCGTAGTTTTTTATTATATGACTCAAGTGCTTCCAGGCTATCGTCAATAATCCGGTTTTATATACTCATTACTGGTGCCTTTTGTTTAAGTATAGACATATCTTCAAACTGTACTGAGGGATTTATGTTTCTGTAACTTTCAAACTGCTCATAATACAGAGCACGCTCGATCAATCCTTTGAATATTTCCTCCATTGTATTCACCTCTATTTCTAAAAACTACTTCAGTACTTATTAATCTCAGCCTAGCAGAGTGAAAGTATTTCTTGCAGGACGTCCAACAAAAATTCCAGGCTCTACGGCTATTGAGGCTGAAAGGCTGAAAACCTTTCTGGAAGGCTTTCAAAAAAATGGAGTCAAAAAATGGAGTCAAAAAAATGTTAAACGGAGAGTCGGAATAAAATAATTAATTCTTTTTTGCGATGGCTACAAGCTGCTCTCCAAGCTTTTTGCATCTCAACAGTTCTTTTTCATATGGTCTGTACTTTACCTGCAACCCGGGACCAATCACTTCAATTCCTGCGCTTTTTAGTTCCTGTTCTATGATTTTTACTGCTCCTCCTCCCCAGCCATAGGATCCGAATGCCACAGCTTTTTTCTTCTGGGGGCGTAGGCCTTTGAGATATACCAGGAAGTCACCGACCGTTGGAAAGAGCCCATTATTAAGGGTCGGTGAACCTACTGCAAAAGCGGCTGCATCAAGCATCTCTTTCATGATATTACTCCTTGAGCTTTTTCGAAGATTCAGCAGTTTTACCTCCACACCTGCGGCTCGGACAGTTTCGGCAATTTCGTTTGCCATTATTTCTGTGCTACCCCACATGGTGTCATATATCACAAGCACTTTTTCTTTTACCTCTCCACCAGCCCACGATCTGTAAGCCTCAAGGATCTTCGGCAGATCCCGTTTCCATATAATTCCGTGAGAAGGAGCTATCTGCAAGGGTTCTATTCCCAACCTGGTTAATAACCCAAGATAACGAAGAAGCGGCATATGGAAAGGCATGAGAATGTTTGCGTAGTACTCGGCTGCTTCAGGAAGGACATCTCCCACTTCAAAATCATATCTTTTTGATGTTGCTATATGCTGCCCGAAACCATCGTTTGAAAAGAGGATTCTGTCTTCTTTCAGGAAAGTCTCCATACTGTCAGGCCAGTGCAGCATTGTAGCTTCCAGGAACAGAAGGGTTTTGCCACCAAGATCCAGCTGGTCGCCTGTCTTCACAACCTCAAGGTCCCAGTTCTCACTGCCTGAGCTTTTAAAGTAACCATTAAGGATATCTATGCCCTTTTTTGTAATGAGTATTTTAGCATCGGTTTGTTTTTTAAGCTCTGCCAGAGAACCTGAATGGTCAAGTTCCATATGGTTTACTACAATGTAGTCGAGTTTTGAAGGGTCTATAATTTGACTAATGCGTCTGAGCATCTCCCCTGCAAAGGGAGATTTTACCGTATCTATAAGTGCGGTCTTTTCCCCAATGACCAGGTAGGAGTTGTAGGTTGTTCCTCCGGGAGTAGTAAATCCGTGAAAATCTCTTCCGTTCCAATCAATTGCTCCTACCCAGTATACACCACTGGAGAGTTCAACGACTCCACCTGTTTCTTCTGTA
Source organism: Methanosarcina sp. A14 (assembly GCF_001729375.1). Classification (NCBI taxonomy): domain Archaea; kingdom Methanobacteriati; phylum Methanobacteriota; class Methanomicrobia; order Methanosarcinales; family Methanosarcinaceae; genus Methanosarcina; species Methanosarcina sp. A14. Next base: position 4,746 of record NZ_LZPK01000229.1, read on the forward strand.
TCCATATTCGCAGCTCGTCTGGTTTTTCAGGTCTGCATCCGGAAACTGGTAATCTCTTCCAGGAACTGGTCAATTAACTCGTAATGGCTTCTTTCGTAACCTGCTAGCATCTCGAAGAAAGTTTTCAGGCTTTCGTCATCGACCCTTTTTGCGACTTCCAAATAAAAATCTTCACTTTTTCTCTCGTGCCTCAGGGCTGCAACAAGGATGCCCGCATCTCCAAGCGTAACCTCTCCACCTTTTATGCGGCCCATATCAAACTCAGGGGTGAAAGACTGGCCACTCGGAATTTCCGTACTGGTTACGAGCAGCTCATTTTGATCCCGATATCTTTCAAGATAGCCAAGATGTTTTGCCTCTTCATTTGCCAGGTACTCGTAGAGTTCCTTAAATTTCGGTTTGTCCATTAAAGCAGCTTTACTCAAGTAGAAGTCTCTTGCCTCTGTTTCCCTCTCAATTGCCAGAGCTACGGCTTCTTCAATTCCTTTAAGATTTTTTACTTCCTCTACTACATCTTGATACGTGCTTCTCATACTTCTTACCCCCTATGATAACTTATATATTCAGATTACCTAATTTTTAAAGTTTTTATATCCTGGTTTCTTCCTGAGTTTTCTTCTTTTTTCGTTCTTTCACTTTCAGGATTATATCTTCAGTAGGTCGCTCAAGCCCGAATATGTCATAAATTTCGTAGGGGCTTTTAAGCACCGTGATATTTTCCATCTGTGCAAGTTTTTCCGAGTTTTGAACATCTACTTCACGCATATTAAGTTCAAAGGCTCTGCCACTGGGTGCAGAGGTTTTTACACTCCCTCTTTTCTGGTCTACTGGCAGGATGAAAATAGGTGTTTGTCCTTTTCCAGTCTGAGAAACGGCGTTTGTAACAAGGGTATCTGCAATCCCATACACAATTTTTGCCACGGTATTGGCGGTTGCCGGGGCTATCAATAAGAAGTCGTAGTATCCCATCTGCAGTGGGCCTGCAATGAACGGGGAGTTAGGGCCTGCATCCACCTTAAAGTTAGGAAAGTCTTTCTGGATTTTATCCCAGAGATGATACCATTTCATTACGGTCTCACCCTCTTTAGAGAGAAAAACCATTGCTTCAACATTTGTTCGGTTCTTAATGTCTACCAGAATGCTGTAGGTCTCAATCATCTGGTCTCCCGAACCTGTAATTCCCCATGCTATTCGCTTGATGTTCTTATTTAATGATTCTACCAAAATAACTCCTCCTTAACTGGTTCTGACAAATCATGGAATTATTTTTCTTCCTGATTAACCTGAATCCTGAAAATCCATCTTCCAAAGTTTACATCATTTGCTTTCTTCTTTTTTCGTTTCAGACGACTGGGGTTTGGATTCCGTTCCTGAAGAAGCATTTTTTACAAGCCGGGTTGTCTGGACAAGTTTTTTAAGGGTTCTTCTAAGGCTTCTCATGCCTTCGGAATCTTCTGAGACTCCTTCTGCCCCTTTGTCCTTAGACCAGAATGTCCCCCCCAGGTTAGCTCCAAAAGAGCCTCCTCCCACAGGTATCATTTCATTGATCACATAAAAGTTCAGGATAGTCTGGATAGCCGGTTCCTGTCCCCCCATCCTGTCTCCTCCGTCTGCAATGCCCATTCCAACTTTATTCAAAAAAACCTTTGGGTTTTTGGCAACTACGGCTCTGCATCTATCCATAATTGTTTTAGTCTGAGCGCTCAGCGTTCCCTGATAAACAGGAGTTCCGATAATCCAGGCGTCTGCCCAGATCATTTTGTCGTATAGCTCGGCTGAAATATCATCCTTATGAATGCAGCCTTCCTTTGTTTTTAGACAGAAGTCGCAGTGGATGCAAAAGTTCAGCTTTTTCCCTTTTGCAGAAAAGTAATCGGTTTCTGCACCATATTTCTCCTCTGCAATCTTCAGCGCTTCCCGGATCAGAAAATCAGTTGCCATATTTCTGGGACTTCCGGATATTCCGAGAATTCGTATAGGTTTGGCTTCGGTTTCTTGCATGTCCCCCTCCGAATTACAAGTCAAATTATGTATATAAGCAAATATATCTATATGCTGGTATATCTTTCGGGTAAATAATTTTATGCCTGAGTAATTATATGCTTGAATTTTTTTAATTTTTCTTTTACAGCTTAAATCTTCTGTATAACGCTATCGGATGGTGGACTAAGCAAATTGTTCCGTATCCGAGGATTGTATATCACTTTTTCAGGATAAATTGTCATGTCAAATCAAGGATATGTTGAAAGTTTCTTCACCGAAAAGTTTATCTAGATGTTATTGAGACGCCGACCTATTAAGTTTCAAAAACTGGTAAAGTATAGGCGTCATAAAGTATTCGTTCGGAGACGTGACGCACTCATGAAAACAAAAACAGGTATTATGTGATTGAAACAAAACAGGTGATTTCAAACAAAACAGAT
>NZ_LZPK01000230.1:0-18454 GCF_001729375.1 Methanosarcina sp. A14
AAAAAAGGGTTCTGTGGTCGGAGCCCGGGTCTATTGTATATTTCTTATTATGTATGTGCAGGAAGTAGCGTAGATCGGACTGCTGAGAAGCTTGTTTATCTAGGATTAGCTCAGATATAATCATAGGGGTTGTATCTCGCTGAGGTGGTTACTTGTCAAATACAGATTATGACAACAACGACGTGAAGATTATTACCAAACCTGTGCAGTCAAAAAATCCTGTTTTGATTGAAGGGTTTCCCGGAATCGGGCTTGTGGGGAATATTGCAAGTCAACATATGATAGAAGAATTGAAAATGGAATACATTGGCTCTATTGAATCAAGGTATTTTCCCTCGATTGCAGTACTTTACGAGGGGCTTATAAATATGCCTGTAAGGATTTATGAAAGCGCGGAACATAACCTGATTGTTGTAATCTCCGATATCCCGATTAGTCACACTGTCTCCTACGATGTTAGTAATGCTCTGGTGGACTGGGCTGAGTCTATTAACGTAAGAGAAATCGCTTCCATTGCAGGCATTGCCATAATGGATGGAGGACAGAAAGTCTTTGGGGCAGCCACCACTCCGGAGATGCTGAACAAAATTAAGGAAAAAGTAGAAGTTTTCCAGATGGGAACTATCTCTGGGATTTCAGGTAGTGTGATGGCTGAATGCCTGCTACGTGGAATTCCTGCATTTAGCTTGCTTGGTGCCACCAGGACCCAGAATCCTGACCCAAGAGCTGCTTCTGCTGTTATCGAAGTTTTAAACGAGCTCTACGGGCTTTCAATAAGTACAGTTCGGCTTATAGAGCAGGCTGAACGTATAGAGGTCGAACTTCAGAGGCTTGCTGAAGATGTTCAGACTGCAGAGCAGAAAGGAGAAGTAAAGAAGGAGTTTCCAATGTACGGGTGATCCCATGGAGTACATCGCGTTAACAGGAATTGCTGATTCTCTTATCGAGATCCTGAAAAAACACCATCTCAGGACTCTTGAGATTCGGAGTCCTCAAAACTTCGTAGGAGTACTCGGGCTCAATGCAGGGGATAATGTTCTCCTGACCTCCACCAGCCTTCAGGACCTCACGAATGGGACTCAGGGTCTCATAGCAAAGGTTGTACAGAAGCAGATTTCGGTTCATTCTATTGTCAGTTCGAATGATTTCTACATTGAAGAACGAGAAGCTATGTCAGCTCGTATCCAGCTTCAGTGCAGATGTATGGCAAGGGTAAGAAATGTTATTTCAAACGAGCTTGGGAAACCAGTCCGGGTAGATGCCAGGGAAATTTCCTGCTATGAAGCCAGATAACAATTTTCACTGGTCATATTTCATTTTAAAAATTCAGTAATACTCGGTATAAAATACTCAAAAACGCCTTTTTTAATTTTTAAATATTTTTGTTTGGAGACCCTAACTTTCTGGTTTGTTTTTTGTTTGAAAAGTCCTGGCCTTTTCTTTATTTTGAACAATTTTCGTGGCTCTATGTATAAATTGAGGTTCTATGTACAAATTGACTTACATAAAAGGAAAATTCATCATTGAAAAAGAATTATGAAAAAAACCTCTAAAACCGAAAAGAATTATGAAAAAAACCTCTAAAACCGATTTCTGAAGCTAATTCTCTTGGAAACAATTTCTGGAAAGAATATTTAAAAAAGATATTTTAAACGAATTCCTGAATGATTATACCAATATTAAAAAGAGAGTTTCAGGAATGCTGGAAATTTCCGGCAATCCTGGATTCCTGGATTTATACTTCTAATTTTACATCATCTCAGGCATTTCGCCGCCTGGGGGCATTGCTCCCGGGCCACCGACTTTGGCTGGGCTGGATGAGGCAATTACATCATCGATTCTGAGAACCATAATTGCGGCTTCAGTGGCTGCATTGATTGCCTGGGTTTTGATCCTAAGAGGTTCGACAACGTTATTTTCGAACATGTCCTCAATCTTGCCAGTGTAAACATTGAGTCCGGCACGCTTGTTTCCTTTCTCGTGCTGGGAGCGCATTTCCACAAGCATGTCAATCGGGTCAAGTCCTGCGTTCTCTGCGAGGGTGCTGGGAATAATCTCGAGAGACTCAGCGAATTTCGTAACAGCAAGCTGCTCCCTGCCTTTAAGGGTTGCTGCGTATTCCTTGAGCCTGAGGGACAGTTCAATTTCTGGAGAGCCGCCACCCACAACAATCTTCTGGTCTTCAAGAGCAACGCCCACTACTCTGAGAGCGTCTTCGAGGGCTCTCTCAATTCCTTCAACTACATGCTCGGTTCCGCCGCGCAGAAGAATTGAGGTAGCTTTGCTGTCCTTGCAGCCTGTAACGAAGGTCATTCTTGAGCCTGTAACGTCTTTTTCCTCTACAAGTCCGGCATGGCCAAGGTCGGATTCCTCAATTTCGTCGAGGCTGGTGATAATCTTTGCACCTGTTGCGCGGGAAAGTTTATCCATGTCGCTCTTCTTCACCCTGCGCATACCAAAGATTCCTGCTTTTGTCAGGTAGTACTGAGCAAGGTCATCGATTCCTTTCTGACAGAAGACAACGTTTGCGCCTGTCTTGATAACCTTGTCCACAATTTCCTTGAGCATTGCTTCTTCCTGGTCTAAGAAGAGCTGCATCTGGTCAGGATTGGTGATCTTTATTTCGGCCTTAGTTTCGGTTTTCTTGAGCTCGATTGGTACGCTTAAGAGCAGGATTTTTGCGTTCTCCACTACTTCGGGCATAGCTGGGTGGACACGCTCTTTATCAACAATTACACCGTCGACAATTTCGGAATCCTTGATACTTCCACCGGGTCTCTTTTCCACCTTGATGTCCTCGATGTCTACAGTGATCTTTCCATCTTCGCTTATCTCAGCAACTGACTTAACGGCCTTGACTGCAAGCTTGGAGAGATGTTCTTTTTGAGCCTCTGCGCCTTTTCCTGTTATGGCTGTGGCTGCAATCTTTTCGAGAGTCTCGGTATCCTCAGGAGATGCACTTACAGTAATGGTATCGATTATCTTTGTAGCCTGGTCTGCTGCAAGCCTGTAGCCGCTTGCAATTACTGTTGGGTGTACTCCGCTTTCAAGCAGGTCTTCTGCCTTTGTCAGGAATTCCCCTGCAAGTACGGCTGCGGTGGTTGTTCCGTCTCCTACTTCGGCATCCTGGGTCTTGGCTACTTCTACGATCATCTTTGCACCTGGGTGCTCGATGTCCATTTCTTTGAGGATTGTTGCTCCGTCGTTGGTGATAACAACATCACCCATGGAGTCTACAAGCATCTTGTCCATACCCTTGGGCCCAAGAGTGGTTCTTACTGCTTCAGCAACCGCCTTTGCGGCCATAATATTGTTGTGCTGGGCATCGGAACCATGGGTTCTCTTGCTGCCTTCCCTTAAAATAAAGATCGGTTGTGCTGCCAAGCTTTAATCTCCTTTTAATGATATGAATTTATATGAATTTTTATTAATTGTATTCCTGAGCACGTTACCTTTGTGCGTATTTTCCTATTCTTAATGCAAGCACTTCTATATAAGAATTTCTCTGGAGCGTAAAATCTCATTTTAAAAAAAAGGGGCTCCTGGATCTTTTAATGGCTTCTCTGGGTTATTCTTCCCGGTGTATAAAGAGTCTATCAAGAGTCTGTCCGAAAATCAATAATAAAACATCGCAACATTTGCAATAAAGTTGGTTTCAAAAATTCCGACGACTTGTATTTTAAATCAAAAGCAGATTTTATTCATCTCCATTAATCTTGCTTTCTCTATTCTAAGATATTTGTCCAGATATATGTTGTTTTTATAAGCACTTCTGAAAAGTAAGAGATTTCTTGGGAAAAATACCATTTAGTGAGTAAATATATGCTAATATCTGACTGAATAACATCGGCATTTAATTTATATCGGTTTCTTATTTATATTTCTCTAGATATTATATTTGATAAATACTATCTTCTTGTTGATACAATTTGAAATCACTCTCACTGGCACATAAAAGGACTATAAATCAAACATAAATCAACAGATGCAGGTGTAAAATTGTATCAAATTGATTCAAATGTTTTAAGTGGACAAATTCAACAGAAAATAAAACCAAAATACGGGGTAAAACCAAAATACGGGGGAAAATCAAATGCAGGAAAGTGCTACTGAAGTACATAATGCGATTCAAAAAGCTTTACAAGCTTTTCAAGAGATGAAATATCCTGTAACAAAATGGCAACTTATTGATAAAGCTAAAAGTCTTAATGCCCGTAACGAAGTAATACAAGCTATTGAAAATATTCCAGACAAGGAATACCACAGTTCTTCGGATGTCCTCCAGGAATTCAAAGGTATTCAGAATGTTATGCAAGCTTTTAGAGATGTGAAGTTCCCTGCAACAAGGAGTCAACTTATAGAGGAAGCTAAAAAACTTAATGCTCGTAGTGAAGTGATAAACGTTCTCGAGTCTTGTTCAGACCGGGAATACACAAACTTTTCCGATGTCATCAAGGAATGTAAGGGTAAAGGTGAATTGGCAAAGCCGCGGTAAATACAATACCTTAATTCATGGATGAGTTCATCAAGGTAGTTTCAGCCAGATTGAGAAGTCTATGAATCGTCCAAAAATAATTTTATTTCCAATCCTGTTCTGGTGGGAATAGAAAGTGCTTGTGAAAAGTGTCTGGCTTACCTAAAAGAGCAATCTACTGATACTTTTACTTACCTAAAAGAGCAATCTACTGATAGTTTTTAAAAAGTAAAATCTTAAAAAATTGATTGAAGGGATGTTAAAGTTCTCCCTTCGACTTTTTCTGAACAGATTTTTTTCTGCACAATTTGTGCAAAAATGCTTAATGCGTTTTTATGTACTCAATCATGCGCGGAGTAAGCAGTGGAATCAGCTCAGGAAGCATATTTGGCATCAGGTTATCCATAGCCTTCGGCATAAGGACAGGAAGCTGCTCTCTCATGTAATCAGGCATAGGAACTTTCTTTTCTACAGCTTTGAGCATGTCAGGCATGACTTTTGGCATGACTGAAGGCATTAGCTTTGGCATCATGATCGGCATCATTGGTTTCATCAGAGCATCCATGCCTGGCACATATTTGACCATCTTCATCATTGCCTGAAGTGATGCTGGCATCGCTGCCATCATCTGGGGCATGAGTTCAACCATCAGATTGGCCATATTCTCAGGCTGCATGAGGGCGATCATCTTTTCAAAGGGAGCCCAGGATTCCAGAGTATAGGCGGTTGAGTCCGGGAGGTTATACCCAAGGCTCCTTGCCACCAGGGCACCCAAATCCTGAATCTCGATATCAAGATTGTTTTCCTTCGCTGCTACACGGAACTGGAAAACGCAACACGGGCAAAGCGCTGCAACGATGTCGGCTTTAACATCAAGGGCTTCTTGGAGTCTCATATCTCCCAGTTTGTATGCAACAGGGGGCTCGGCAATAAGGCTTACAACTGAACCACAGCAGTGAGCTCTTTCCCGGTTGTATTCAAGTTCCCTGAACTTTATTCCGGGTATAGCTTTGAGCAGTTCTCTAGGCGGCTCGTACACTTTGCCTCCTGCCCTGCCAATGTGACAGGAATCGTGCCAGGTTACCACTTTATCCAGAGGCTGTTTGAACTTTGGTTTCAGGACATCGAGACGATCCGCGAGCACTTCAGAGTAATGTTTTGCCTCAAGCCCGTATTCGATTCCCAGCTTTTTCGCCCACTGGGGATAAACTGTATGCCACATCAGCCAGCAGGCAGGGCAGGAAGTTATTACGGTTTTTACACCTCTCTTTTTCATGTTCGCGATGTTCATTCTCATTGTCTTTTCAAAAACATCCCACCTTCCGGCAACGAGCATGGGAATTCCGCAGCAGGATTCTTTGTCAAAGAGTCCTGTAAACTCCACACCTGCATCATCAAGCATACGGACAGCCCCGACAGCTACATCTTTTTCAACAAAGGACGCCGTACAGCCCGCAAAATAGGCATAATCGGCTTTATCCTTCATCTTTGCCCTGATATCCTCCGGAATCCATTTGTCCCGGTCTTTTCTGTAGTTTGCCCAGATGTTCCTCTCTTTAAGAAGGCTTGCAGCCATGATTTCAAAGGGTGGGAAGGTCATCTTTTTCTCTTCTATAACCAGCTTTTTGCGCATGGTCATCCAGGCATCTTCGATCGGCATATCCAGCTCACATCGGGAGTCACACATCTGGCAGGTTGTACAGCCGAGGAAGGTATTTGTCTGTCTCTGGTCAAGTTTTTCCCGGCCTGCCAGGTATTCCTTGATAAAGAACCATTTTCCACGAGGTGATTGTGATTCCCATCCTCTGCCGTAGTACTGGTCGCACTCGCTCACACAGTACCCGCACTGAGAGCAGGAATAGGCAAGTTCTGCGACTTCTGCGGGGATCTCTTTCTCGTCTTTGAAAGAAACCTTCCCAATTCCTGACATGTTTCCGACTATTCTGGCAAAAGGTTCAAAGGCAGAGCCCATTGATACGGCAGTGTTCAGGAGTCCTTTTCCCTCCAGGGTTTCAGGGTTCATGATACCGTTTGGATCAATTTCCTTTCTCAGGGCCTCGATTTCAGCAAGCCTTTCCCCAAAGACACTTTTTCTCTTTGAAGCGAAGAAAATCCCTGATGAATAAGCTCTTCCGCCATTATCTTCTGCAATCTTCAAAATGCTCAGAGAAAGAGCAAAAGCTGTATTAAAGAGCACGGAGCGCTCTGAATGGCGCATGAAACAGAGGAGGACCACGTACCCATCGTTTATAACCATGCCTTCGGTAAGCACAGGCAATTTGATTTTCTTCCCCATTTCTTCAAAAGCTTTGTCCATTTTCTCAAGAGGCACCAGGACTTCTGCCGGGATAAACGAAGGCCCCAGTCTCTTTACTTTCATGGACTTGAACCATTCCTCGGTCTCGTATTTTGCAATTTCTTCCGGAAGAATTGTCCCGCCTGCACCTTCGATTGCTTCTTTCAGGCCGGAGACGTCTCTCGAGGCAGGGTACATGAAAGTTGAAACGTAAGAGACCGGTAACATTGGTCTGTCTTTATCCACTACTTCTTCATAGTGGAGTTTCCTGGGCGCTTTATTCTTCATATCCGCCCATTCAGGGTTCAGGAAGGAAATTGACCAGAGAGGAATATTTTTTCTTTTTATATCTTCGACTGCGTTTTTCAGGGCTGAAGCACTTGGGAAACTGGCAGAAACAGCCTTTCTTTCTTCGAATTTCTGGACTTTCAGGGTAATCTCGGTAATGATGCCTATAGTTCCCATTGTCCCGATTAACTTTTTCAGTTCAGGACCTGAAAACTCCCGGATTTCTCCTGTGGGAAGCACAACTCTGGCTTTTTCCATGCTCTTGTGGCCCCAGCCAAACTCATAACTTCCGTAACCGGCTCCGCTCTGGGACAACCATCCTCCAACTGTCGAAGAAGGAGCACTTGAAGGAATTGCTTGTAATGACAGTCCCTTTTCTTTTAGTTTCCTTTCAAGCTTTTCCCAGATTATACCGCTTTGCACAACTGCTTTCTGCCCTTCGGTATCGACGTTTATGATCTTATTCAGTGGTGTAACATCGGCAACGATTCCTCCCTTTGTTGGGATCACTCCTCCGTATCCGGAAGAGGCTCCTGCGCGGGGTACAACCGGAATCTTATGTCTGTTTGCGAATTTAAGGAGCTTTACTGCGTCTTCCTCAGTCCGGATTTTTACGACAGCTGCAGGGTCGGTATTCCCAATTACCTTCTTAACAAGTGGGGGTAAAGCTCCGATATCGTGGTTGTAATAATGGCGTTCGCGTTTGTCAAGATTGATATATTCCCCAAAGAGTTCGGAGATTTCTTTTTTTTGAGCTTCTGAAAGTTCCGCTACACGACTTGTCATGTTTTTTCTCCTTTTTCTCCTAATTTAGCTAATTTGTAGACACTTTCCAGTATGCACATTTTGTTATGCTAAAGTCTAATTCCGGAAGTGTTTTCCGTCTCCCCTATATTTTACTATATAAGTGGTGATAATAATACTTATTATATTTGTCCAGGGTCATTCCGTTTTTCTATTTCTATAAATAAACAATAAAAATTAATAAACATAGAATTTCAAAATTTCAGGGCATCTTTAGGACAGGTATCCACACAACGCCCACATTTAATACAGTCAGGGTTTGTAGCATTCTGAGTGATTTTCAGCTGCATGGGGCAAACTTTCTCACATTTTTTACAGCCAATGCATTTTTCCTTTTCGAGTTTAAGAGGATACTTTTTACCACCAAGCAGGCGTTGAGCTGTCCCCATAGGACAGAAGGAACACCAGGTTCTTGGGCTCAGGTAACTGCCCAGAAGAGTTGCTATTGCAGTTGTTACCAGGCACATCATCACAAACACCATGCCGATTTTCTCAAAAGCATTAAGGCTTCCAATAGCGTTTGAGATTCTGTATCCCATAAATCCCATTAGCAGGAAAAATATTGGCAGGCGGATCCACAGGGAACGCAGAGTGGCAGGTATCTTCTTTTTCCTTGAGATCTTGCTGACCCAGAAATCAACAAAACTTCCCCTAGGGCAGAGGTTTCCACAGAACCATCTACCTCTGAAAGGACTAATCAGGAAAATTGCTGCAAAAACCACTAGCAGGAAGTACCCAAGTACTGGATACCAGAGCCCTCCTATGGAAACGATAAGAACTATAACTCCCAGGTAAGGCGTTATTTTAAGCAAAGTGAATCAAACTCCGTTTCCCCATTTTTCAAGTTCCTGTCCGAGCCTTTCAGCCCAGGAATTCACTACGGTCATGATGATATTTTTTATTTTAGCCCTTGAGTTGACCTTATACTTGAAAACATAGCCTCCTCCATCCAGGTTCTGCTGCGACCTTTGCAGAATTTCTTTCTCATGCAGTTTTTTGACGGAGCGCTGGATTGTGGAAATATCCAGCTTTAAGACTTTTGAGAGAAAATCAGTATCAACCCACTGCTCTTTCTCATTTAAAAAGTACTTCATAACCTTAAGGTCAGCCTTTGTAAGGTTAAGGGCGCATTTGATTACGTCTTCTATTTTGAACTCTTTACAGGCAAAGTCTATCATTTCAATCCCTCTAAATCACTACAGTACTGTAATACTCTCACCGCCGTATATATACAATGTCAAGTACTGTATTGTCCAGCAAAAAATAGGAAGTACTGCGGTTTTTAGTGTGTTTTTAACCTTGCCGCCTTGCAGAAAAATAAAAAGAGCGCACATAAAAAGGAGAGTGAGTAAAGACTCTTCGTCGTGCCTTTATAAAATGAGGTTTTTGTCTGATGACTTCGATATCTTATTCATTCATTAATTTCATGGAAACATTTTTATACTTCTTTCTTTAATTTGCGAACTGCGGTTTAATGAGCAGATTAAACTTTAAGGCTTTCTTTTTCACAGGAAAACCCTATTCTCTTTGTGTTCAGCTCATTAAAGTCCACAAACATTCAACAAAAGACCGGTAGGTTTCTCCTTTTTCCCTACCGGTTTCACACACCCGGTTCCAGAATATTCTGGTTCGGAAAAGTTGTATCCCGATTTAGTTTTTCTATACTCCTTTTTCTCTAGGACTTACGCACTTAAGAACCAAAATCAATCACGTCAAAGACTGTAGATTAAAGCCATGTTCTAGACAGGTAATGGTTTGATGCTGTTTATTCTTTAGTCCTTCAACTGCGTAAGTCCTATTCTCCTTATCCGATATCACTGTTCAATCTTTATCTTAAATTATATCTGTTTTGGATTCTGTTTTGGATTATATTCATTTTGCATTACATTCCAAAGGCTGTCTGTGTAATTGTATTTTCGATTTCTTTCTTCAGTTCCTCCGGAATTCCTCGTATTCCTACATCCAGGAACCCGCGCACGATCATGCCTACCGCTTCATCTTCGGTAAGGCCTCGGGCCATAAGGTACTCCACCTGGTCTTTAGCAATTTTTCCAACGGCGGCCTCGTGAGTAAGTTCGACATCGTCTACGTTTGCTTCAAGGATGGGGATTGCAAGCTGGCTTCCTTTGTCGGAAAGGACAAGGCCTTTGCATTCAAGGTGTCCTTTTGCTCCTTTTGCATTGCCTATCATTTCTCCTCTTGCAATTACTCTTCCACCGATTGTAATAGTCCTTGATATAAGCTCAGCCTTTGTGCCAGGTGCATTGAAAATAGCCTTGCTTCCGAGATCCAGTTCAGAACCTGAATGGGCAATGGCTATAGTATTTAGCCTGGTAACTGCTCCTTCCCCTTCAAGTTTGACAGTCGGATATGTCTGCACAGAACGGACAGGTTTCAGGCAGATATAGTTGCTTACGTAGGTCCCTCCTTCTTCGACTTTGATTACTGTCCTTGGCCTGACCCCTATCTGCTCAGCCCAGTTGTGAATCATTGTGAAGTTCAGGGTAGCTCCTTTTTTTACGTACATTTCGGAAATTCCCAGGTGCAGACCTTCTTCCACTCCCTTTTTAGACGTGCAGCCTGTAATTATGTCAAGGCTGGCGCCTTCTTCGACTATCACAATGTTATGTACGGTCTGGAAAATTTTATCTCTCCCGAGCAAAAGACAGGTCTGGACTGGCAGAGACGATTTCTTTCCAGCAGGCACCCGGATAAAGTATCCGTCCGCATTTTCAAGGTAAGTTTTTGCGGTGTATTTGTCGGTATCAACAGATACAAGCTTCCAGGAGTACTCTTTAAGCCATTCGTATTTTTCCAAAGCTTTTTGGGTAGACATCAGTTCTACATTTTTATCTTTCAGAGAAGAATGCGATACTGCATTATCAAGCACTATCAGACTGCCGGATCGGCCTTCTTCGCTAGGCACGACTCCTACCTGAAGCAGGGTTTTTTTGCTTTCCTCATCAAGGGTCTGGAGGTCTTCTATAGGCCTGCTAATCCTGGAACCTTCCTCAAATTTTTCCAGCTCAAAATCTTCTCCAAAAGCTGCCTTTTTCTCGACTGCGCTTTCAGCACGCTTTTTCAGGTTCACTTCATCAGTCTGCATTTTATACACTCCTCATACCCTCTGTTCTTGATCTCTTTCAGCATCTTCAGGGGGTTTCCTGAACACATAACTGTCCCGTTGCAAAGGATGTATCCCCGATCTGCGTTTACATAATCCAGAATCTGGCCTGTGTGAGTGATTATAAGGGCGGATTTGCCTTTCTCGCAACTTTCGCCAGGGCAGTTCAGCCCTTCTTCAAGCAGTTCCTTTATTGTCATTCCTACCTGTTCTATGCTTACGAGGTCGACTCCGGATTCCGGCTCGTCAAGCAGGTAAAGGCTCGGGTTCTGGGCTGAAAGTTGCAGAAGTTCTGAACGTTTGATTTCTCCTCCCGAAAAGCCCACATTCACATCCCTGTCCATAAAGCGCTTCATATCCAGATTCTCGGCAAGGGCCTCTGGATCTTTCATTCCTTTTGATAATACCTTTACAAGATTCTTTAGTTTAATTCCGGTCATATTCGGAGGGCGCTGCATCATAATTCCAATTCCGAGGCGGGCTCGTTCATCTACCGACAGGCCGGTAATATCTTTCCCGTTAAACAGAATTCTGCCTTTCACAACTTTGTATTCGCTGAAGCCCATGATCGTTCTCATCAGAGCTGACTTTCCGGCTCCATTTGGCCCAAAAAGCACATTGGTATATCCTTTTTTGACTTCGAGGTTCACGTCATGAAGCAAAATTTTTCCGTTAACCTCTACAGCCAGATCCTCTATTTTTAGCATCGATATTTTCTCCCTTTATTTCATTTTTAATACGAGTCCCCTCTACTTTTTGTTCATTTACATAAAATAATGCTTGAAAGTAAATTTATTCAAAGTGCACTTTAGATGGCTGGAAAAACGTCAAGAACCGAACAATTTCAGCATATTTTCCCACCTTCCGTTATTTCCCACCAAATCCTATATTCTTTTTAGAGGACATTCTATTTCTAACTATAGATTCTTTATTAATTTTCTGTAACTTTTTTGTATTCCTTAAAAGTATAATGTTAAAATCCAGAATTTAATAAAATGTATTTCAAATGCAGGAGTATAAAGAAAGTAAAATTCCTAAAATAGAAGTTTTTAATTTGTTTAGAATATTTGTCTTTGTACAAAACCTATCTAATTAGCTTTGACTAAATCTATATTGAATGTGCAAAAGTATCTCAGGTAATTCAGTTTAAATAATTGTATATTCTTTATTTCAAAGAATTTCTACATAACCAAATATTTTAATTTATTCCAGGTCCAAGCGCAGACCGGCTTTGATTTCAACAAATTTTGCCGGAAATATCTCTTTTATTTTTTCTCTATGAACGGTACAATGCCCTGCTGCAATGAGTTCCATCCCTCTCAGTCTTTCAAACTCCTCGTTATCGTGAAGACCCCCTAGAATTCCCTTTACTTTTCCGTAACGACTGGCAGTATCCAGGATTGCGGCAAGCCCGGGGTGAGCACAGCCTGTAAGTACGTAAGATCCGTTTCCCGTATCCAAAATAAGAGCCTGCTCCTTCACCTTATCTCCAAGTTCCCCTGTACTCCTGATACACTGGGAGATTTCTACAGGCTCTTTTATTTCGATCAGCATTGCCCGTTTCTTTATTTCGTTCTTCAGATTCTCCGAAAAAGAAGTAGGAACATATACCTCAAGCCCGGGATTTGCCTGAAGAACCTCAGGAAGGCCTCCTATATGGTCCCAGTGCTGGTGAGAAAGAATTAGTTTTCCGATGCCTGCTGGATCAATGTTTAGCCTCTTCATATGTCTCAGGAGGAGAGGCCCATCCCATCCTGTGTCAAAAAGAAGGGTTTCACGACTTGTTTCAATAAGAGCTGCAAAACCCCAGCTTCCTGTAAAACCCTGACTTGCTTTGTTGTCATAAATTACAGTAAGCCTGAACATTTGGATTCCTCAGATTTCTGTCATGGTTTTATATTCCATAACAGTAGAAACAGGATTTGTCTCCATTTTAATTCCGGTCTCTTCAAGGGCGCAGATGCCATTAATGCCTCCTACGATTGCGATTCCGAACTTCCCGGTTTCAACGGGAGCTCCAAGTAAAGTTTCACCAACTTCTCCCGGAGGGAAATAACCCGCAAGGCCCATTTTTTCTACATTTTTCATAACTTCTTTAGCCCTGTCGTGAGCCGAGGAGTTGATCTGTCGCATATTGGCAAGAATTTTCCCTTCCCCTTTTTCAAGCACGTCAAGGACAGAAGTGGTCTTTCTGCTCATGAAAATTTGTATCGGGTCAATTGAAGTCCCACTGTAGGAAATCAAATCTGAAAACCGTGCAGGTTTTCGATTTTCTATCTGAAGAATTCCGCCGTAAGCAGGTTCCACAGGGATGCCTGCTTTGAGAAGGAGCCCGTCAAAAGCAACGCTGCAGACCGTAGCTATTCCAACTTTTCCGGGAGGCAGGGAAATCAGTTCTTCATCTTCTTCGATGACTCTCACTCTTGGGCTTATCATATACCCTTCGTGTGCAGTGTATGAAATCAACTCAATAACAGTCTCTAAATCGTCCTTATCAAAGTATGAAATATTTACAGGCACTACTCCTTCATTGGTCGCGGGGTTATATGTTGTTCTGAAAGCCATCTCTTCTATTCGGGATATTACAAAGCCAAACCGGTCTGCGATGAGGGCGTCATTCATCTCCCTTTCTCCAAGTTCGGTAAGTGTACGTCCTGCATATCCATGTTTGCTTGTGAACCCTCTCTCGTCCAGGATCCTCAGATGGTAGCGGACAGCCCGCTCTCCTATATCATAGCCCCGGTTATTAAGTTCATCAGCTATTGCCCGGGCACCTATAGGCTTGTCACTCTCGTGAATTACCCTCATAATTTCAATGAGTTTTCGCTCAATTTGCGGATCCATCATGTTTAACACCGTTATGATTTACAATAAAAATGAATTGACTTGATTGTGACAAAATTTTATAATTTTCAAATAAGCTCTGAGTAAAGCCTGTTCTCTCCTGGCTTGCCCAAAACCGATTTAGTTCTTATTTATATTCAATTATAGTAAATCTTTTCGTAGTTAATATATTTTATCTCCCTAATCGCGTCCCCGAGTCCCGTCTCGGGAGGACGGAGCCCTTTTCGCTACGCTCAAGAGGGCTGAATTATGGTCAAGATAAATTGTTTTTCAATTTGCTGAAAAGGGCTGATTTACCTGCAGCCGTTTTAAAAAGGTTTGATCGAAAACGTTGTTACTGTGTGATCAACCGGCGCAACGGTTGCGCTTAAGAGGGTTGAATTATAATGAAAGTGTTTTAAATAAGCCATGAGGGCAAACTTATGGTCAAGAAAAGTTGATTTTTAACTCACCCAGGGGCTGCTTTATCCGAATTTTATTTTGGTTCTAGAATTCGGGGGGTTTAAGGTTATACTGGGTTATATGAAGGTGGCTGTGTTTAATTATATCCTTCATACAATTTTTATAATTCCTGGTTGGGGGGAGTAAAGTTCTCCTGCTTCCAGGAGGTTTTTGAGAAGTGTTTCGAATTTTTCTTGAGTTATTCCTTTTTCGAGAGCTTTCTGTTTAAGTTCTTCTTTTTCTATTTTTCCACCAGTGGTGTTCAGAATCTCTATAAAAATTGATTTTGGGTCTTTTTTTATAGGGAAAGGATTGGAAGGGCTTTTTTCGGGGAGTTTGAGGTTTTTTACTGGGAGTTTAGCTTTGAAGATTGAGGTTTCATACTTTTTGGGAGGTGAGATTAGTGAAAAGTTTTCGTTGACTTTTCCGGAGATTTCAGCTTGAAGGTGAGTTCGAAAAATCACTGCGTCTTCGAGATCTTCGGAAAAGTGGAATACCTTCAGTTTTCGGGTTTGCAGGAGAGTGCCGCAATGCTGGCATTTCAGGGTCTTTTTTCCGGTTTCTGTGATCTGGGCATGCTGTCGGCATTTCGGGCACACAATTACTGCGTAGCGCATATTTTTGTGCTTTTGTCCAAATTCCAGCTCAACTCACCTTCCGTATCTTCTCTTTCTTTTCTGATAGTCCCTCATAGCTCTCAGCAGATCGACCTTTCGTACATCTTTCCAGTTAACATCTGTAAAATAAAGTTCCGAATAAACTGACTGCCACACCAGGAAATCCGAAAGGTTCTGCCCTCCCGAACGGATCATGATATCAGGCTCGTGGTTGACAAGGAGATGAGATTCAAGCATTTTTTCGTCCACTTCTTCAGGCATGACAGTCCCTGCTTTAACTTCCTCAAGGATTGTCAGTACAGCCCTCATAATTTCATCTCTTCCCCCAAATCCCAGTGATACATAAACAAGAAAATCATTTCCGGGAGCAATGCTATTTACTTCTCCGTCAGCGCCATATATTCTATAACCTGTGCCGGCATGCAGACTCGAAAAGTTCTTTTCCAGCTTTGCTTTGAGCGTTGATATGACTTCGGCTTTTAAAGCCGGATCAGTTTTCAGGATGTCTACATAGACGCTCACAATTTGGACCTTGAATTTTCTAAAAATGTTAAGTGTGGATGTGAGCCTCTCGATTCCTTCAGGGTCAAAAAGGTCAGTTTCCTTGAGTATGATTGCTACATGCCTGGGAATATTTGAAAATTCTCTGGCTATTTGCCAGGTCAGGTACCTCTCATAGACCGGGTATGCAAAAGAAAGTAAATCCATCTGAAAAATATCCTCCCTGACAAGCTAAAGCAATCCACTATTTCATCTTTTCTGTTATTCATCTCAACTTCATAATTCTTTCCAGACCTGTTCCGTATGATCTGTTCCAAATGACAAATTTTTCAGGTCTATCGAGTCTATTATTGGGTTTATTTACTTTGCAGTGGATACGATCTTGATTACATCACCGTTTTTCAGTTCATGCTTTTCCCCAAGCCTGAGCCTTGTCCTTGCATCTACCGCGTATAAAAATCTGTCTCCGATGTCAGTATGTATCTGGTAAGCAAGATCATGGCAGGTAGAACCCCTTTTCATAAGGTAGGCATCAGGAAGCATATTCCCACTTTTATCGGACCACTTTCCTTCATCTTCTACGGGGTATACAACAATGAGGTCCAGAAGCTCGAAGACAGTCCTGTTTATGCACTCCTGGACACCTGTACCGCCAAGTCTCGCAATCACTTTATGAATAGCTTCGAGCCCTTTTTTCTGGGCTTTTGTAAGGTCTCCACCAAGCACTTCGAATTTCCGGTCTCCAGGACTGTATTTAATAAGCTCGTTTTTTGCTGCAGACTTAAGTGCCAGTTCGGCTGCTGCACTTACAGAGACTACTATTTTATCAAGGTCTTTAAGCCTGTCCAGGTTTTCTCTTGAGGCGATGTCAGATTTATTTGCGGCGATAAGCATAGGCTTGCTGATCTCTCTCATTGTGTCGCAGAGCCGGATCATATCTTCTTCGTTCCATTTAACATGGTCCAGCCTTGCAAGCCCTGTTTCTATCAAAGCTGCATTCACATGAGATTCTCTTATTCCTGCACCGGCAAGCTGTTCTGCAATTACAACTTCGAGCTTGAGCCCTTCGGCCTGAATTTTTCTCGCAAGTTTAACCCAGTTTCTTTCCAGAATGCCATAAAGCCACATTGTGATTTCCCTGTTCAGGAAAGCTACATCTTCAAGAGGGTCATGATCTCCTATATCTACAGGGTTGCCCTCAGCGTCAGTCCCGCCTGAGGCGTCTACTACATGAATAATTGCCTGAGCCTGTCTAAGTTCATCCAGAAAAGTATTCCCAAGTCCCCTTCCTTTGTATGCATCAGGGACAAGTCCAGCAACGTCAATTATATCAATCGGGACGAGCCTCACCCCGTCTACACACTTTCCACATCTCTTTTCCTTTTCTTTGCAGGGACATTCAACCCGCACATAGGTAACTCCGTGATTAGCATTAATAGTTGTAAAAGGATAATTTGCAATTTCAACATCTGCAAGTGTAGCAGCTTTGAAAAAAGTGGATTTTCCCGCATTGGGTTTTCCCGCAAGTCCTATAGTCATTGACATAAATTATAAAAACGAACTTGTTGCATTTAATCTTTATTGATAGTGATGTTAGAGAAATAGGATTTTTTCCTCAACTTCCGAGCCGAGGTCAGAACTGCAAATTAGGGGTTAAGTCGTCTCTTGAAGAATAAAGTTTATATCCTTGAATGTGCTTATCAGTGTTGCTCGCTTCTGTCCCGATAGGGTAGTGGATATCCTTGAGGCCTGCGGAGCCTTAGACCTGAGTTCAAGTCTCAGTCGGGACGTAAATTCTTATTTTAAAGTTCTGTTATCTATTAGATTTTCATTTTACTCTTTTGATTCTTTCTTTGCTTCAATTTTATAATGGAATACTTTACGCCTGGAAAGATATTTGACTGCTTTAGCAGTACAGGATAAAAATCAATTTGATAAAATTACTGGACACATGCCTTTTTATTGATGAGGCCAAGAATCACGAATTGAAGAAAAAACAGAAATAAAGTATTCCATAGTAAAGTGAGATGGAAATAATTGATATCGCGATTTTTTTACACTTTGGTAATGGGTCTCGCTATACCCTTGTAGTGATTGAAAAGGTCTTTTCCCCATCTAAGTGCACTTTCATCAAAACTTACCAGGTTATGATTGTAGTAAATTCCACTGTTGCAGAAGAGGGAAAGCGCCATGAACTTTTCCGTGACTATGCTTGAAGCAATTTTCATATTATTATTATTGCAGACATAGAGTTTGGTATGTTTCAGGTTCAGGAAATGTTCAAGTTCCTTCTTGTAGTCATTGAGCATTCTATCATAAACGTATTCTGTAAACACCAGGGTTATGTCCGTGCCTTTTGCTGCAAGCTCTATACATAGGGACGGATAGATGGGTAGGAAAAAGGAGGATGAAATCCTAACATTCTCTGATTCTGAAAGATATTTTACAACTTCTTTTGGATATTCAAACACATGGTTTCGGTCAGGGTTTACTTCAATATAGTTCCCAAGCTTTCCGATCTCGTCGAGAAACTCAGGAGGAATTGATGTCATATCCTGGTTTATCCAGTAATCGTGGTTTTTATCAAAAACGTTGAATGTTTCAAGAATTGTTTTCATCTTCGGAACCAGAATTTCGCCGATACTGGAAAGTTTATAGAGTCTGTTACTCTCAACAATAAGATCCCGCTTCATCAGTATCTTTATCTGAGTCATTATTGGGCTCGAGCGGACATCAAGCGTATTTTTGATTTCTTCGATGTTCTTGGGTCCGTCCAGAAGTAATAAAAGTAGATTTTTCCTTTTTTCTGAAAGAAAGAGAACATCCAGTAATGATGAATCCATCTGATTCCCTCTCTTAGGTCTCACCTGTTATATGTGACATCATATATATCTCTATACTAGAAGACTCTGAACTTTTTACCTTTATCCTTGCCATTGTAATTTTTAATGAGATAGGAGTTACGCAGTTGGCTCCTAGCATATTGTTTTTTCCAAACTTTCAAATATTTGAATTAATTTAACGTGTATTGGGGATTCCTTAAGTATTCTGTCACTGCCACTCTT
>NZ_LZPK01000231.1:0-6296 GCF_001729375.1 Methanosarcina sp. A14
TTTCCTTGCTTTCTCTTCTTTCTTACCTGGATTATATAAATCTGGATTGTATTCAATTTTCTCAATTTTACAGAAGGAAATGAAAATATTTTCCGCCAGTGTTCT
Source organism: Methanosarcina sp. A14 (assembly GCF_001729375.1). Lineage (NCBI taxonomy): Archaea > Methanobacteriati > Methanobacteriota > Methanomicrobia > Methanosarcinales > Methanosarcinaceae > Methanosarcina > Methanosarcina sp. A14. The sequence goes on from NZ_LZPK01000231.1 coordinate 106, forward strand.
ATCCTTGAGCAGCTCAGTTAATTTCCCAATGTAAATATCACCTTGTTCATCAGACATTTTTTTATCTGTGATCTTTGCAATTTCTTTTGCGTTATCTAAAATACTTCTTCTTTTACACCATGCTAAGTAATCGTCATAAATTGTTTTACTGCTTTCGTCCTTGAAAGCCAGTTCACAAGCTTCGCAGACTTTTTTACCAGCACTACTGTAAGTATCATTTTTATAGAACTCGTTTTTCTTTTTTTCCTGTGCTAGTTGTTTGAGCTTATCGCATGGCAGTTTGTCCATATTCTGCAAGGTACCGGGATTTAAGAAAGCATAAAAATCATCTTTATTAAATGGATTAAGGTAAGTCTTCATGCCATCAAATGCTTCAACATTCTTAGGCTTATTTTTATAATACTTGTCATAAGTTATCTGGAAATCAACCTTCGGGATTATTTTTATTCCAAGAGCAGAAACTCTTTTTTTAACTACGTTCACGGATATCTTTTTCGTATTTGCATAATTTTCGACTACTTTTTCGTCAATTTTCCCAGCTGTACCAAGTATTTTTAGATCTTGATCTATTGGATCATATACGATACTACACGCAGAAGCAGCTTCCCTTTTACGCTCAACAGGATCGCTCATTATTCTTTTTATTTCGGGGAGCATTTCAAGATACATCTTGTATTCTGCGCCTTTTTTGAAATGGTTAGAATTACGAGACCAAAATTTAACCTTATCTTCAATTCTCTGGTCTATAATAGCTTGATCCTCCACGGCAGGGTCAAAATCTAACTCTAATAACAAATAGTAGTTCTCTTTCATGAAAGCACTACCCTTACTCTATAATTACATTACTTTCAAACCAGTAGCATAGTCGCTGATTGCTTGGGCAATCTTAGAGAATGAACCAGATAGTTCAGTCAAATTCGTTATAGAAGCAAATTCATCTATAGATGCGATTTGTTTTAGAAACTCATAGTCTGCATTTCCAAACCCCAATGCAATAATTTCTATGCCTGCTTCATGGCACTGCTTAGCTGCGCTTATTGCCCTTTTCTGATGGTACCACTCGCCATCAGTAAGCACAATAATATAGCATACTTCGCCCTCATTTTCAGAAAGGTTTCCTTTTAACAGGGTTAAAGCAGTTGTAAATGGTTCTGCAGAATTTCCACCACCTACTTTCACACCACTTAATTTTGATATTACATCATTAACATTATTAAAATCTGTATCAAGCGGCAATACACATTTGACCTTATTGGCAAATGCAAGAATACCAATTTTAGTATTACCTTCTTCTAATTTGGCTACAAAATCATGCATCGCTTGCTGTGCTTTTTTAATTGGCTTGCCATACATGCTTCCAGATAAATCAACTGCTAAAATGATCTCAACATTCGGAGCCTCTGCGTTACCAGCTTGATCTTTTGGTGACCTGTCAGTCCAATCCATATCTTCGGGTATCGGCTCAATTCTAATTGGCAATTTCTTATGGTTTTCTTGTTGAACCGCTGATACTTCAACAACACCATTAGAGGTGTATTGATATGTCACATCAATAAAAGAAGTAGATGAGGAAACTCTTTCGATTTCTGTTATTACATATTTATTGATAATCGTATTATCTAAGGGTCTTTCAAATTCGCCTTGCAAAATATATACTTCAAGTTCGTTATTTTTAGTTCTTGTCTTAAACTTAAATGATCTTGTATTCTCTGCTGGAACTTTACTATTTTTCTTAATAATGATGCTGTTAATGTATTTTTCTCCATCGGGACTAATAGATATCATTCCAAGAGAATGAGCTGTAACATCAAATACAGCTTTAGCGCCTTGTATGCACAGTTTATTTGTTTTTGGACGATGCATTAACCCGCCAATCAAAGGAACTATATTCGCTTTCTCATCAGTATTGGCTCTGATTGCTGCTCCAAGAGCTACAGCTTCGTCCACATTAACACCCGAAAGGGGATGTTTACCCGACATGCTCTCAACATACTTATGAACCATTCTCATTCTTGTGGAACCGCCAACAAGAATTACACCATCGATATTATTCCATGATAAATTGAGGGAAGTGATTAAACCTTCAGTCAATTCTTTAGTTGTTCCTAATAAAAACTGTGAAATAGATTCAAACAAGTCTTCTGTAATTTCAATATTAGCTCTAATACTTTGATAGGTAATGGGCACTCTTACAGTGTCTTTTGCTGTTAGCTGCCTCTTTACATTCTCAGCAGTTACCAATAAAGAGGCAACCATTTCTCTATCCTCGCTTAAGTCTATTCCATATCGTTCTTGGAATTCAGCTACCAGGTATCTTGCTATACAATCATCCCAATCTTTGCCACCAAGTTCATGGTTACCATCGCTACCGAGGATATCAATTTCATCTTTATTGATACGGGCAATGGTAACATCGAATGTTCCACCCCCAAGGTCATATATCAGTACAGTTTGCTCTGCATCTTTGCCATTCAACCCATATGCGATTGCCGCTGCAGTAGGCTCATTAATAATTGAAAGGACATCTAGCCCTGCTCTTTTGCCAGCTTCAATAGTGGCTTCACGCTCTTTATGAGTAAAATAAGCAGGAACAGTTATAACAGCAGCATCAATTTTCTCTCCGATTTGTGATTCGGCTTCTTTCTTAATCTTTTCAAGAAATGTGGCAGAGAAATCCGTTGCATTATATGTTTTCCCATTAATCTCTACAGAAAACATATCTTTACCCATGCTACGTTTAAAAAACGCAACGGTATTGATATCGCCCATCGCTTGCATATTTTTAGCGTCTTGGCCATACAAAATATTCCCATTAGGCTCGAAACACAAAACTGAAGGAGTGATAGCACTGCCAAAACAATTTTTTATAACCTCTGGTTTCCCAGTTTGCTCATCTATACATGCAACAGCACTAAAAGTTGTACCTAAGTCAATTCCGACTCTAATACCCACTTTTATTCCTCCAAATTAAATTAGCTTGCAAACCCAATGAGCTCATCTTAAACCGATTTTATAATTAAATATGGAAATTTAAAAACCGCTTTCATGATCATAAATTCGATTGATTTTTCAAATTTGAAATTGAAAAAAATGATTTTGAGTTTTAGGATAAGCCCAATAAGTATTGTAGCTGATAAAATGTAATTACATCAAGACCATTTGCTGTGATTTTTTTCTTAAATCCTCAACTTCTTCACTGGTCATGATATTTTTTGACTGCATAGTTGCATGAATTTCTTTGTTGCTTGTCAGATCTTTACCAGTAACTTCCAAAATGCCTTCACTATTAAGACTTAATATTATCTCAATTGGCGCACCAGAAGGAAGGTTATCCGGCAATTCTAAGGTTGCTGTACCAATCTCGTAATCTTTATCGATATCAAAATACTCATCCATAAAATCGCTTTCATAGACAACTATTTCAGCTGTTTCCTGGTTTGCAATGTATGTTCCAAATGTCTGGGAAACAGTTATGACACCATCAGGCATAGAATTGTTTTTGATAATCATATTGCAACATTTTGGTTCCTTATTTACAATTGCCTCTACAGCAAAACTTTTAGTTGTAGCCACAACAATCGAACGCTTTTTTCCACCTATGCTCATCATCGCTGGGTCAACAGATAATTGTTCAACACTATTAGATGGATCTAAAACGGAATCTGAAGTCACACTGCCTTTATTGTCTTCATCCCATTTGGACAAAGTTGGTTGGTCGTTGATGTAAACATTAACAGCATGAATTGCAGCCCCTTTAGCAACAGCTTCATCCGGTTCAAGGATTTTAGGCTTTATGCCGTATTTTTCCTCCAACACCCTGGTTACCTGTGGCATTCTCGTAGAACCGCCAACCAAAAGAATTTCATCTACTTTAAAACCACGTTTTTCTGCCACAGCAATAGCAGCATCAGTCTTATCAACGGTGGAATTTAACAGTGAAAAAGTAATCTCATCAAATTTTTCTCTTGAAAAATCGATTCTTGCTCTTTCTCCAGCTGCCTCAACTATAACAGGAGTTTTTTCTTTCGCAGAAAGTTGCTGTTTTGCTTTTTCAGCTTTCAAACGAAGATCCTGCTGTGCGTATTCATCAAAATCGCCATCATATGATTTTTGAGAAGCAAATTCATCTGCAAGGTAACGCATGGTTGCACTGTCCCAATCTTTTCCGCCTAAATCATGGTCCCCGTCAGAACATATAATCTCAATTTTTTCGGAGTTAATACTCATGATAGTAACATCAAAAGTTCCTCCCCCCAGATCATATACAAGAATAGTTTTTTCTTCAGGTTCTTTAGTGCACCCATAGTAAATTGCTGCAGCAACAGGTTCACTAATAATCTCCAGCACATTGAGACCAGCAATTATTCCTGCATTCTTTGTCGCTGTTCTTTCAGCAGTACCAAAATAAGCAGGACACGTAATTACTACATCCTTTACTTCTGCATCAATTTCCTTTGCTGCGTCTTCTGCAAGCTTCCTCAAGATGTAGGCCGATACTTCTTCAGGAGATTTATCTTCATCGTTGTAATTTATAGCAAAGTTACTTTTACCCATCAATGTTTTTACTAGTGATACAGTATTCTTAGGGTCAATAACGGCAGTCTCCTTTGCCACCTGTCCTACGACAACTTGATTGGGACTTGCAAAATTAACAACAGAAGGAGTAGTATTTGTTCCTTCTAAATTTTTAATAACATTTGCCCTTCCACTTTCGTCAACATACGCAATACATGAATATGTCGTACCAAGATCAATGCCATAGACATACTTAGCCATGTTGTACCATCTCCGTGTTAATTTCTGTTATTATTTCGGCTGGCTCTTCATAATAATAAACAGCAATTTTTTCTGCAGAAATAGTCCTTCCGTTATAGTCATAGCCACAGCTTAGAGACTCGGCAACCTTACCGTGTAATTCACTGTTTTCAGTAACAACCTTCTTAATTACTCGTTGTTTTACCGGCAAAAAAGAATCTCCAGGGCTGCTTTCGTATATCTCAACGCCATTTTTATCTAATATATCTTGAATGTCAAGAGCATATCCTGCAAAAGTTTCGTTAGGAATATCCCTTTCTCCTTCAGGCTTCTTGAGGTAAAAATCGGTTATTCTCAAAATACTATCTCTAACTTCAATAATGTCAAGAAGAACTTGTCTGAGAACCTGTGAGTAAATGTCATCCTTATACTTCTGAAGCTCTTTATGCATTTGATCAATAATTTTTCCCTTATGTTCCATATGCTGTGTTTTTTCGGAAAAGAGTTGATTAAGGGAGTCTACTTTAGCCGAAAGATCGGTAATATTTTGCAAAATATCATCATTACTGATGCTTACACTTTCAGCTTTTCCGAGTTCCTCTTCAGTACACTTTTCGACATTCGACCCATTGAGAGGTTCATCAAGTATCAATTTCTCTTCTTTGATTTCTTCGTTGCTTGTAACTGTATCGACAACTTCGTCTTTTATATTTTCAGGAAACGCATCATCTACCATTCTTTGATCAGTCGGAGGTTCTTCCTTGTCATTATTGCCCATCTCTTGATCTCCTTGTATCTCAGTGATTTCCAATGCAAAAGGACATCTGCAAATACAGACTATGTGCTCATAAATTGTCTAAAATAGTTGACAAAAGCTATTACACTACTAGAATAGCACCAAATGGTGCAACTCAAGTTGAAAAAAGAAGCGCTGTTGCTAAGAAAATAAATACTGCTGATAAATTAATATCATTTTAGTCGTATAAGTTTGTACATCTGTATAGCTGTCAACCATTTTAATAATCCTTCTAGTTTACTAAAAGCAATTAACTACTAAGCAATTCTAATTTTAAGTGTTAACAAAGTCATAATTTGATTTATAATTATTAAACTTGCCTATTTGTTTCAATAGTTCTTTTATTTAGATTAAATTTAGATAAATAATTATAAAAAACGTTTATTTTTAAAATCAACCTATTTAATTCGTTTTATAAAAGAAACTACTAAAAAATAGGAGTAATAACAAGAAAGGAATGTTAACTGTGTAAATAACAGAATTAAAGCAGTTATAACTTGTAATTACAGATTTTAACCCAAATTTGACAGACGCATATATTATATAATGTCTAAACGGGCTTCATGCTTATGTTTTCTTCACACTATTCAAAGTTTTATCCCACATCTTATGATTTTTTTACATTTTTCAGTTTACCAAA
>NZ_LZPK01000232.1:0-4605 GCF_001729375.1 Methanosarcina sp. A14
TGAGGAAATCGACGCAATTTGTCATGATTCCTCACTTAACCGAAGATGCATGGATCTAACTTTACTCTTCCCCGAAAAGATACAAACTTGCTTATTCGGTGTTTTTATTATATGGCGGAGTTAAGTTACAAATAATCAAAAAATATATGGGAAGTACTGCTTTATTCAAGCAGTTACATCCTGAAAGCAACTATCATTTTTACATTTCCTGATATTCATACTTTTTCAAGCAGAATGAGGGTAACGGTCATGTTTTTCTGGTGCTATTTGAGATCGCTTTATTTTATACCTCCTGATAATTGTAGCCTGCAAAGATTTCATTGCTAAAGACTGTCTCTTACTAAAAAATTATACTTTGACTGTTGATTATAATGGATGCAACAGGAACGCATTCGCTGGGTCCATCTGAAGGTCAGTTGTATGGGTGGCGTTGTCCACACCATCTCGGAATCCGACAGTATTGTTGCCTCCTATAACAGTTACGTTTACAGTCTCATATGCAAAATTATTGTCTCTTGGAATTCCATCCCATAATCCTACCCACTCTTGATCATTAAAGAATAACACGTTGTATGCTGTACCTCCGGGTGGGTTTGTACCTGCAAATGGAACGACAGTAGTCAGAGTTCCATTATTTTCATTTTCGGTCAAGTCAGTTAAAAATGCATAACTAGTGGCCATAGTTGGTGGTATTCCATTCTCCCAGGAACTGGTGCTGGTATTGTATTTGTCATACAACATGTCGTGTCCTTCTGCAATCCGGTATTCTTTTTCTGAAGATGTATAGTTGTAGAGTGTTAAAAGCCCCACACCCGCAATATTGAATGACTGATTATACTCACCATTATATGAATTAGTTATATTCACAACATAGGACTTAACACCACCAGGTGTAACGTTGCCTATTACATCATAGCAGTACGTCCCGGCGGGATAATTATATCCATCAAAGTCCTTGGTGTCATTGTACCTAGCATCTAACGCAAGAGGCTGACCACCATTAATGGTTACATTCATCTCAGGGTAAGGAACGCCTGTGTCATACTTAGTAGAAGTAGGATCAGTGTCGTTGAAACTCCATGACCAATACACATATAACCTTGCTATAACGGGCTCGGCGTTATTCGGTATGGCTTCTAAAATAGTAGTTGTGTACACATAATCGTCGTTACTCCACATTTTGGGGCTATAGTAGCTGTCACCTATAGTGTAGTTCATCTCGCCTGTAATTATTCCACTGAAATTTTCGGTAAGATTCTTGTCTCCCGTATAATTAGCAGCCGCCGGTAACGCTGTCAGAATCAGTGCCGCACACAGGACCAGCATAGTCATCCCTATGTGCAAACTTAAATCAGATTTTCTTATCATCTATGAATTTCTCCTTCAAATCTACTCGAATATTGATTTTAATCGCAGGTTGTCCCCGCATCTTAGTTGAAAACTCGTTGTACTATTCCATCCTCAGACAGCTCATTGGGGGTCCGCCGAGCGACACTATCCAGTAAGTTTATATATAATCTGGATAATATACTTTGGAATCCGAGAATGGATTCTCTTTTATCCTTCTTCCGGTTATCCTCGACGCTTTTTGGGAAATTCGTCGAGCGATACTGTGCAGTAAGCATGCACAGAGCATTCAAAATGGACAATGAAAAATCTGAACGTAGACACTTTTATCTTCTGTTCAGATTCTTCGTGTTCATGTGATCTAATCACCTTGTCCAGATGATTGATAGCCGGAATATATTTCCACTTTCTCTGTTTCACGAATGTGGATCGGCATATTTTTAAAGGTTATATGAGGGGTCTTAAGACAAGTCAGCAAGTCAATACGTTCCACTTCCCTGGACTGTCTACTTTTTCTTGCCTATTTACTTTTTTCCGGCAGTATTTTTTTAGACATAACATTTATTTAAATTTTTCTAACATAGTATTACTTTTTTTTTCATTAATTTTATTTGATATACATAAGATGAATAAATTTAATATAAAATTAAATTTTCAAATTATATATTGTTACTATTTATTTAATATTGGGTGGCAGTTCTTAATAAAATTCAAATGTTTCAACTTTATAAAAAGGGACACTACCCCTGGTTCTTGTCCTATGAAAATACCTTACTGCCTTCTCATGTTGAAATTAAAATTGTAGCCAGTTAAAGAAATTAGTTTATAGTTTTATAAATATAATAAAAATGAATGAGAGATATGGCTAGCGATTGTGATTATTCAATAAAGATTAATCAAATCATCTGCTTTGACCGGGACACATTTGCTCTGTTTTGATAACAATAATTTTAATGAAATAACATTAAATTTTATAAAAATTGTAATAAGTGTTATATAATATGCAAACATGCAACTTTGTTTCAAATTTAACGTATTTATATAGTAGATATATTAATTTTTCAATATTTTGATTCTTCGTTGTTTTGTGTAGGTTGAAAATAATTTATCAGTTAAAAAGTAGCTAGGCCAAAAAGAGAAACACCAAGTTTGAATGTGAGTTTCAACCATAAACATTTTTAAAGTTTAGATGCGCTACTTCGACATTTAAGGGATGGATATAAGTTACTCATTCTAAACAGCGAAGAGCCATCATTCTATTTGGAACTTACCCGAAAAATTAAATACATTTTTCAGGCTGCATCTCAGATACGGTCATTCTTTTTCTTATTGAGCCTATCCAGAAACTCAAAATTTGATTTTTGGATCTCGTTTTTGGAGCAATCAATTGAATACTTAATCACTAAAATGATCCTGTAAATTCATGATAATTTAGAATAAAATAGGTTTTGGGATAGGCTCATTAACTAATAGTAGTCAGACACTCTGAGAATCATGATGGTTATTCCTTTTGGTTCTTCCCTCTGAGTATTTTTCTTCTTTATAAATAACATAACTTTTTATTATAATAACATCTAATGTTATGAAAATTACAGAAAATGTTAAATATAAGTTTATCATACATATATATGTCTACAAGGACACAAAAAAGAAAAGCCTCCTAGATTCGTTACTTGAACATACAACTCCTGTAAATTCTTCGCCTGTAAGTATGGGCAGGTGAAGAGTTTTAGGTGCAGCTTGTATTCCGCAAAAGTCCACAAAATGAAACTATTTCCAGATATTGTAGCAATTTGAAAAACTCATCTCACTAAAATAAAAGTAAAATTAGTAAACATAAGCATACTCTACACATATTATTGCGGAATATTAGGGCAGGGGTTGGGCCAGAAAAAAATTCTGATCCTCTGCCCAGTTGAATCTTTTTTACAGATTTTTAGAAAACAAAAATTTTAATAGATATTTTAAAGCCTTGCACCACTCATTTTAATAGCTGTATCGTAGCCAAGCAGCCCTCCTATTAACCCTCCTGCACATGCAAGTGCAAGTTGAACCCCTACGTACCAGGGTGCATATGAGATCTTCCACTCAACGGGGGCATAGAGCATATAGAATACAAGGGTTGAAATCGCGCCTCTTGATATGCCATAGACCACAGCTGTCAAGCGCCTATCTGCATAATCCATCCCGAATAAGAAGACAAGAAGGTCAACTATAACACCTTCAGCCAGATAGAAACCCAGCCACATAATCTGAGAACCCCAGACAACAATACTGATTAGCAGGACACAGGCAAAAAGCAAAGTTGCAGTTCCGGGCTTTCGGACCAGCTGCAGGGCTACTATCATCAGGATAACTGTGGGAATTGCAATAACCAGGCCGTCAAACCAACCCAGATTAATGAGTTTACTTATGTACCGGAACACTACGGCAATAATGGCGGCAAGAAGTGCTATTGTTATCAGGTCAACAGTTGAAAAGAGCTCAAGAACTCCAAAATGTTTTACAGCAATCAGAATGCCAGCAAAGAGCAGGAGGCTTGCCAGGATCGTAATATAAGTCAGCCAGGAAGGTGGTGGTACAATATTTATAAATTGTTTACTTTGCTGCTCACCTTCAAGGTAGACCACGTGAATTTTGAGAGGGAACTCTTTTTTAAACTCAACAGAGGCAGGTGGTTTTACATCAAGAAGGAGGCCTTCTCTTTGTCCGGGAGACAGATCCCCAATTTCGGCCTCGAGGTTCTGTCCTTCCTTTGTTATATGATATGGTTGAGAAGGTATGTCGATTTCCAGATCTTGTGGAATTTCAATTAGTACGGTTATATTGTGTAAAGGTTCACTTCCGATATTCTGGATGTTTACTCTAGCCCTCTCCCAGGTTTGTCCCGCTACAAGAACATTGGAAGCTTGACTCTTGTCCAGCGGAATCTCCAGACTACACGCAAAAGGGGAAGGCGATGAGCTGGAAACTGCTCCTGATATAATAACTCCAGGAACAAAATAAACAGCCAGGATCAGTGCAAGCACTGCTGCGAGAATCAGTCTGTATTTCATGTTTTACCTCATTTGTATCAGGATTAATTTTCAGTTATCTAATTTTACGTGGGATAGGAACTGCATACTTTTTAGCCAAAGAAGATTTTTTTGAATCAGTGTTAGAAAGCCTTTTATGTACACACCTATCTCTTCCTAACCTGTTCTTCCTAACCTGTTCTTCCTAACCTATTCTTCCGAACCTGTTCTTCCTAACCTATTC
>NZ_LZPK01000233.1:0-5102 GCF_001729375.1 Methanosarcina sp. A14
GATTTGGAAGGACCCTATCTGGACAGATTTATGCTGGAAGAGCCTGAGGCAAGAAGGATACTGGATCTTGCTTCTGCATTATTTCTCCGTACTTCATGTTCTCCGTATTTTCTGTTCTCCGTATTCTCTTTTTATTTATGCTTATTACAGCAATAATCCTTATCCAGTATGCCAAAAATTAGGAATGTGTTTCCTCTACTGTTGCAAGATCACCTTTGTTAACATTACTAACCGAGCTGTGAGCTTCGTACACATACCTTTGTCCCCTCATTGCCGACAGCACGGCAGCTATACCACAGAGTACAGCTCCGATTATGAACGAAATCCGCAACGCTGGCATGAATGCCTGCTGTAATGTCTGCGGGAACCAGTAGTTACTTGTCAGTGTGGTCACGATTTGTTGCGGTATTGAGCCAACAATACTCGAATTCATAGAGCTCAGAACTGAATCCATAGGGTTGTAGCCCAGGAAAGCAGAGAACAAAGCGTTGGTCGGTGACATACTGGCTAGATAACTGGCGAGCTGCTGCACAGCAGGGATAACCTGTTCAGACCCAAAGCTGGATAACGAAGCCTTAACTGCACCTGGGAAAGCTTTTTGAATTCCCACAATCACAACGGTGAAGAATACGGACATGCTCAGGGTATTGGCTGAGTTCGCCAATGTGGACAACATGCCCGACGCGACACCTCTGTTCTGAGGTGGCACAGAATTCATTATCGATGAGCTGTTAGGAGAGGCAAACATACCATTCCCAATACCCATGAAGAAAATCAGTATTCCTAGCTCCCAGTAATCAAAGTTATAGGGAAGCAGCGAGAGTCCGATGAAGGCAAATGTAACGATAGTCATCCCTATAGTGGCGATCCATCGAGGCCCATACTTGTCCGAGAGCATACCGGAAATCGGTCCCATGATCATAAAGCCGAGAGTCATAGGTAACATATAAATTCCTGCCCATAACGGCGTTTCCTCAAAGCGGTAACCATGAAGTGGCAGCCAGATACCCTGTAGCAGAAGAATAAGCATGAACATGGCACCACCTCGTGCAATAGCTGCAGTAAAACTGGCGAGACATCCATAGGCAAAAGCTCTAATCTTGAAAAACTCAAGCTTGAACATTGGGTTCTTCACCTTGCTCTCGACAAACGGGAAAGCAATCAGCAATGCGATTCCGATACCTAGAACTGTCATTACCCAGGGGTTGTTCCAGCCCATTGCATCGGTGATACCATTATGCTCGTAAGGCATCAGGGCATAAGTGACACCGATCAGAAGCGAGGTCAGCCCGCCGACAAAAAGTAAGTTTCCTACAATATCGAGACTGGTCCTGGATGCCCGGAACGAAATATCCTTCATCTTCCAGTAGGACCACACTGTTCCAAGAACAGCAAAGGGAATGTTAACCAAGAACACATAGCGCCAGTTGTATGTAGCCAGTACACCACCGAGCAGCAAGCCAATGAACTGACCTGACATAAATGCGACCATATTTATGCCGAGTGCCTTTCCCCTCTCGCTTACCGGAAAAGCATCTGTAATAATAGCTGAGCCGTTTGCTATAGTGAATGCACTGCCTACAGCCTGTATGAGCCTGAAAAGAACTAGTTCCAAAGCACCAGCATTGCCTGTGCCAGGCGTTAGATAGAGCAGGGTTGAACCGATGGCGAATATTAGGAATCCAAGCCGGAACAATTTTACCCGGCCATACATGTCCGCCAGCCGACCAATAGTGAGGAGCAGTGTAGCCGTTACCAGACCAAAGCCCATCAGGAGCCACAGCAAGTACTGGAATGCCCCCGGAGCCATTGGGTTCATCTTGATTCCCTTGAATATTGCGGGAAGAGAGATCAGGATAATACTGCCGTTAATGGAGCCCATCAGTGATGCGAGGGTCACATTAAACAGTGCAACCCATTTGTATGCAATACTCTTCCCCTTGTGATTTTCACTCAATTTATTACCTTCCGTTTTTGTTGTTTTCATCTTCTTGATTCTGGAAATCACAGTCTTGTGCCGCTTTAGACTGCTGCATAACATCCTGGGTATCGTCCACCTTTCCTTTAGCATCACTGTTATCGTCGCCTTCAATCACATTGTTGACGATCCTGGACATCTCGTTCAGGAGTTCCAGTTTTTCCTGTGTCATGCGGTTCAGTCCTTTTACTCCCCTGGGGGTGATCGTGTATACTTTCCTGCGTTCGATCCCCTCGCTCTGGATGAAACCTTTTGACTCAAGTTTCTCCAGGATTGGGTAGATCGAGCCTGCACTCGGAGTCCATCGCCCGTTTGAGCGGCGCTCGACCGTCTTGATGATATCATAACCATGAGTAGGTTTCTCTTTAATAATTTTCAGCACGATATATTTGAGAAAAGCCCGCCTGATTTCTGTACACATCTTATTATTATCGATGCTTTCTTCCATGTTTCGTACCCCGATATATCGGCAAGTGATATAGCGGTAGATAATATAATATTTATATCTTTTTGGTAACTATTAATCATCAAAATTAGTTAGACCGTATTGGTTTTGAAGTAATAGATATGCCAGGCAACTAATGATGAAAAAAGAAAAAGTAGAATCATTTGATACTTATTAGAGATGATCAATTCGTTGAAATTTACCAATTGAATCTGAATAAAGGAAGTTATTGATGCGGTCTTACCAAGACTGAATAGTTACATTATTTTTTGGTTCACGGGGTTAACATGTTTAACTTCACAGAAACGGGATAATAAGCTGGGAACAGCATAAGGTCCTCTGGACATACAATCAACCAAATAATTGGGAACGATACATTTCTGGGTTTTCTCTCTGGGTCTTCTTCCGTTTTCTCTCAAAAATGAAGTAAATATTGAAGTAAATATTGAAGTAAATATTGAAGTAAATATTGAAGTAAATATTGAAGTAAATATTGAAGTAAATATTGAAGTAAATATTGAAGTAAATATTGAAGTGAATTTTTACGGTAGAGCCTATATTTTCATAACTTGTCTGTTTTTCATTATTTATCTGTCAGTACTTTCTTCCTGCGGTTGGCCATGTAAAACTTCATGAAAACGGCTCCTGCCATCAGTACGGCAAGCCCGGCAGAGAAATAAGGAGATTTTATGACATCCCATCTACCTGACCAGACAAGGAATCCGGTAAGAAAAAGCACTGAAGACCCGGCAATTCCTGATATCTCAAAAGGAATTTTCATAGAGCCGAGGGTAAGCCTATTCTGGTTTTCGAGGATTTCTACACGGGACTCAAGTTCCATTATATACTTACTTTTTGCATCTTGCTGAACCTTGAGGTTACGGAACTCCATATCCAGTTTTTCGATTTCGGATTTGAGGTTGTTATGAGTAAAATTCGAAAGCTCGGATAGAGAAGCATGAAGGGAACGGAGACTTTCGGATAGGCTTGAAAAAACCTCATTTATGTTCTTGATTTTATAATTGGCTCCGGACATCTCGGAGGAATTTTCCCCGGAAAATGTAGAAAAATTCGAAGGCTCGCTCGAAGGAAGTACTGCACTGAATTCAAAATTTGAAATATTTCCTTCCGAAACTGAAGGAACTAAATCCGAAAAAAAAGAATTTCCGCGAATAGAAGCTTCAGGAGAAACCGATGGAACCTGAGGTAAAATTGGGGAGTGTGAAGCGATGCTTCCTGCATTTTCCACCGGAAAAAGTCCTGAAAAATTTCCTGAGAAAAATCTGTCAGTTTGCAGTTCAGTAGAAGCTTCTATAGAAAGGCGCCTCTCGACTGCCCTGAGTCGTTTTTCAAAACTTCTTATACTCTGATCGAAAACCTCAATTCTTCCTTGCAAATCCTCCCGAACTTCTGGATCTGCCTTACGTAACTTATTCAATTAACCATTACCCCCGTATTTTGTACTACAAAATGAGGCCCGAGACTATATAAAATTTTTGAAGTTCATATGGTGTTAAGATTAATAACACAAAAAGTCAGAACCCGAAAAGAAGAATGACAAAAGGATAGAACGAAAAAGGAACGAAAATAGAAGAATAACAGAAAAGAGGAAAAATAAAACATAATATAGGAAAACTGAATGTGAAAAAAGAAGAATAACAAAAAAGGAAAATAAAACATAATTATAAAAACTTGGAAGTGAAACTAGAAAAATAACGTAAAAAAGAGAAAAGTAGCTTGAAAGGAATAAAGCAGAGAGATTCAAAAGTACGGTAGTCCTTCAATAATCAGCTGATATTTTCCAGAGTACTCACACATTCGCTTTTCGCTCTAATTTTCTGCTTTGTGTATGCTCAGTTTTCTGTAAGCAGGTAAGCTTAGAAAACAGATGTGGATGAGCAAAAATACTCAAACACAAAATATCAACCATCTACTAATTCACGAATAGGATTTGAAATACGCCCAAAATTTATAATTTATATTTACTTATACTATATACCTATTATTTGAGGAGTAGAATGGACCTGAAAACTCAATATGATTGCTTAAATATTGACTGGAATCGTGTATCTGAAATATTAAAAGAAGTTAATATGGCATCTTTTGAAGGAGATGTGCATAAGAGATGCTTTGAAAATAGCCATACTGTTATATTTGTTTTTGATAACGAGGAACTAATTGGTTTTGGGCGTGCAATTTCAGATGGAATATATCAAGCCGCAATTTATGATGTAGCAGTACTGCTTGAGTATCAGGGTAAAAAGATAGGCAGTCTAATTGTTGAACATATTTTAAACTCACTTCCGCAATGTAATTTTATATTATATGCTTCGCCTGGAAAAGAACCGTTTTATGAAAAATTGAACTTTCGAAAAATGAAAACAGGAATGGCTTTATTTCGATATCCAGAAATGATGCAGAAGATCGGTTTTACTGAATAAATCAAAGTAAATCTAACTGACATCTTAAATGCTCTATCAAGCCTGTAATTTGGCATGAAGGTGCTTGAAATAACTTTCCTAATTTTGTGCATGTTATTCAATGAATTTTATGCTCGTTTAGCATGAAAATGCATGAGGGTATCTCTCATGTTCTCATTTCCTTCTTTTTTCACAAAAGTGCAATTATTCTACTAATTATTTTGATACGTTCAAAAAAGTAAAAAATAAATCAAAGTAA
>NZ_LZPK01000234.1:0-17911 GCF_001729375.1 Methanosarcina sp. A14
CTCTAAAACAAGTATTGAAACACAGATATCATTTTACGTGTGGAGACTTTCAAAATTATTCGTGAGCAAGATCCACTAAAACAAGGATTGAAACTTCTCGTCAAGAAAGAACTCCCATGACTTGAGGGATTCGTGAGCAAGATCCACTAAAACAAGGATTGAAACGGAACTATATGGACTACATTGTCACCGTCTAGATATATTCGTGAGCAAGATCCACTAAAACAAGGATTGAAACACAGGGCGTCCTCTTGGAAAGCTCATGATAGGTCACGTATTCGTGAGCAAGATCCATTAAAACAAGGATTGAAACATACAGCTTTTGGGCATACATTCTCAGAAAACTCGATTCGTGAGCAATGCTTTTTAAGTAAGTTGTGTATATACTATTCGCGAGCAAGATCCAATAAAAAAGAGAAAGATTGAAACTTTTATATTTTTGCGAAGTATATCAGGCGATGAAAATGCTAGATTTCCTTAAAAATTTATTTGGTAGTAAAAATAATAATAAAACCCAAATAAGTAAGCCAAAATATGTTAAGGCGTTTGGAGATAGAGTTATACACTGTAACATGGCTCGCATATTTACCGGAAAAGTAACAAGTGTAGGTAACTGGGGTAATGATTACGAGAGAAATTATAGGTATAATGTAATATCGGGTAAAGTTAAAATTAGAAAGTTAAAAGCTATAACATTACATAGGAGCTGGGGTGGCACAATTAAGTTTTTTATGTTTTATCCTGTTACTGGATATGCAGAAATAGAAGCCAACGGTACAAGAATTATGTTACACAAATATAATGGATACGGAAAAAAGATGATTTATAAGCAGAAATTAAGATTATGATTTTTACTTTTACTAAGTAAGACACTTTTATAGTAATAGTTATCAGTTTGTGAATATATCTATTTTCAATATAAAATTCGCGAGCAAGCTCCAATAATCGTTTTTAAAACCTGAATACATCAATTCTCCACCGGAAGAGATGCGCTTTAACTACATGATGAATATTTATACGAAGTGGTACCGCAGCTATTTTTACTTCTGCGCGAAGTACGCATGCCCAGACCTGCAGGCAATATCTACATCTTTTGAAACAAAGTTTGCACGCATGGAATATGCAGGAAATAGGCTTTTCAACATTTCATACATGAGACATACGGAAACGTGGTTTGAAATTTTTAGAGACTTATCTATAGACGAATGTTTAGAAACGATCCAGAATTTTATCACTTCCTGCCATAAAAACATCATAAAAGAAATTCATATACATGCTATCGGTTTTATCCGTTTTATGGAAATCGTTGAATAGTATCAAATGGTACCAAATAATTTGTGATGTTGCTGGGTATTGTTAGATATCATTGAATATTATAGGATACTATTGAATAGTATCTAAGATTAGCAAAAATTAATGAATATTGCCAGAAATTAATTAATATTAGCAGAAGCGAACGAACGTTAGCAGAAATTAGTTGATGTTAGCGGTCGTTTATTCTGGGGAATAACTGTATGAAAGACACGTTTAAAAAGATATACCAATTAAAACTTTCAATAAAAGGTATTAGTCCTAAAATCTGGCGGCGAATCCAGGTTCCGGAAAATTATACTTTTCTGGACCTTCATAAGACTATCCAGACTGTAATGAACTGGAAAGATTACCATTTGCATGAATTCGAGGTGCAAAACCCAAAAACCGGTGAACTTGAAAAAATAGGGGAAACAGATGACGGTTGTGAAACTTTCTGTGAGCCCCTTGTACCGGAAAATAAAGCTAAGCTTTCCAAATACTTCACTCCGGAAAATAAGGTTGCTCTGTACACCTACGATTTCGAGGACAACTGGGAGATAAAAGTCCGGCTTGAGGAAATCCTTCCGAAAAGAAAAGGAGCGAAATATCCAGTCTGCACTGCAGGAAAAAGAGCAGCAGCCCCTGAAGATATAGGAGGAACAGGAGGCTATGAAGAGATGCTCGATATCTTGGAAGACCCTGAACATGAGGAATACGAACATACAGTGGCGTGGCTGGGGAAAAATTTTGATCCAGAGTACTTTAAACCAAAAGATATTGCTTTCTGAGCTGGAAAAGTTGGGAAGTGGTAAAAGTATCCCGAAATACCGCAAAAATTCAGATTTAAACTTTTTTTCTCTTTAATTTTTTAATTTTTGACATCTGTCAAAACATAATCAAGAAATAGAGGCAAAGAAAAAAGGATTGAAACATAGTTTCGGGTTTCATTGCCTATCTAAAAACTAATAAATCCATAAGCAAATTCAGACATTAAACCTTAATCGAAAACGGTAATATGAAAGAAGATAGGGCAATAATATCTTAATCTGGCTTGTGACTATATAACAAAATATCTGTAAGCCGGAAAATGCCTAAAGCAGGGATTAAGAGCCGATATTATTATTTAGATAACAAGACATATTCACAGCAAAGAACTACTCGAAAAGGTGAGCACAATGTCAGATCCTGATAAATTCGATGTAGAAGCAAAAAATATCTATGAAGCCCATAAGGAAGAATGGGAAAAACGATACAGTGGAAAAATAATAGCCATAGATGTTGATGCTAATGACCTTGTGTCGGTAGGTGATCACCTTAAAGATGTTAGTTTAAGAGCAAGAAAAGAGCGTCCAGGCCACCGTTTATTTGTGCGTAGAGTAGGTAATAATCCTTCAGTTTCCCGACTCAGGAATAGAAACTATGCATGAAAAAACTACAGAACCTTAAAGACCTGTAGAGTAAAAAATAAGAATCTGTGAGACCTTATCTGCCGAAAATCCTTTTTTGAGCAGCTTTTCAGTCTTATCAACGAAAATAAACCGGTTGCTCTTCTTATGTATATAAGTCCCGTATTCATCAACAATTAACCGAATCTTGAATTACCTCCTATGTATTTGAGTAACTTCCATATTCTTTTAATCCTATGGATCTACAAATATTATTTCGCGAAGAGTTCGGATAAAAACCGAATTCTGGAAATTGTACTTCCGTTTTCCTGAAGAATCACGCTTTTACTCAATTTGAGTTTTTAGTTTTCAAAAAAGCAATATCAATAAGTAACATTTAAAATAACTAGCTTGAAGTATTTTAAAAGAACACCTTCTTTTTTCTTTTGACCAAAGATATGAAATTCACAATTGTGTGAGACTGTCATCATTTAACTAAAAGTTAAAATGTATCTTTCATATTCAACTTCGTAAATTATTTTTTAAAAGTGATTACATATGTACATTATCAAATAAATAATTTTGATATCCTATAAGCGAAAATGCAAAAATTTAAATGGTACCCGTCCTTATATACCCTTTAGCTATTTGTCGACGACCAAATTTAGTTAACCAAAACAAAAACAAGTATATTTCAAATATTAGACAGTTCAAACAAAAAAGAAGTTTCTTGATGTTTGTTTTTAGGTTCTAAATTTCCAGAGAATTTGTTGAAAATCAGGAAAACGGTCCTGTCGAGAAGTAGAAGCCACCAAAACAAGGATTGAAACCAGATTTAGCAACGACCATATTTTGTTCTCAATCGCGTCGAGAAGTAGAAGCCACCAAAACAAGGATTGAAACGCCAGATTCTTGTAAGCATCTGAAAGATTATTAAAAGTCGAGAAGTAGACTCCACGAAAACAAGGATTGAAACTTTGAGGAGATATATCTACCAGAGCCCATGTCTCTGGTCGAGAAGTAAACTCCACGTAAACAAGGATTGAAACACTTATTTCTTTTCCTTTTCCGTCATATATTTTTATGTCGAGAAGTAAACTCCACGAAAACAAGGATTGAAACATTAGAGTTGCCTCCTTCAATCTTTGGTCAGATTTAGGGTCGAGAAGTAGACTCCACGAAAACAAGGATTGAAACTATTCTTTGCTTTCTTGAACCGAAGACTGTATTCCAGTCGAGAAGTAAACTCCACGAAAACAAGGATTGAAACAATTTCAGACTTTGTCGGTTGGTTTTCGAGTTTCTGTCGAGAAGTAAACTCCACGAAAACAAGGATTGAAACCTTTTCTCTTCCCAAACTTGTCTGCTATTTTTTAGGTCGAGAAGTAGACTCCACGAAAACAAGGATTGAAACTAGTTTTCATCAAATTTCTCCTCTTTATTTCTAAGCGTCGAGAAGTAGACTCCACGAAAACAAGGATTGAAACTATTATATCTCTAATACAATCATTCATATTTTCTATATCGAGAAGTAGACTCCATGAAAACAAGGATTGAAACCCGTACTCTGATACCATATTAAGTCATCCCTGAAATGTCGAGAAGTAGACTCCACGAAAACAAGGATTGAAACTCTTTTCCAAAGAAAAGATCATTTACCCGTCTAGTGTCAATAAGTAGACTCCACAAAAAAGGATTGAACCTTTCTCTATGGATATCTGTCTCTGTTTTTATTGAAAAACAGTTCCAAGAAAACACGTATCAAGACCTCTAATTCGGAAAAAAGCCGAATTCTTCGCAGCTAAATATATCAAGCTCCGTAGATGATTGAAAATTAAGAATCATTTACGGAGGTATCTGAGATTCAGAAGCAAAAACTGGCCGAAATTCAATTAAAACTGTATAATAAAGCGAAAAGGAATCCTGAAAAGCGGTTTAAAAAACTTAAAAAGCTAATTTTGAAAGACGAAGTTCTTTACACCGCTTGGAAGAATTTGAACAGAAATACAAAAGGAACTGGTTTTGATTCTCTGACTATCCAGCAGGTAGAGGCTTCAGGGGTTGAAAACTTCATCCGCTCGATAAAGAAAGAACTTAAAAGTGAAAAGTACGCTGCTGGCGAAGTGAAAAGAGTCGAAATTCCAAAAAAGAACGGTGAGACAAGGCAGCTTGGAATTCTTACCTTAAAAGACCGGCTTGTCCAGGGAGCTGTAAAACTCATTCTTGAGCCGATTTTTGAAGCTGATTTTGAAAACTGCTCCTACGGCTACTGTGCTTACAGGTCTGCAAAACTCGCCAGCCTTGAAGTTTACAAATGGCTTGAAACCGGGAGCATCCATTACCTGAAGGGAGATATTGAGAACTGTTTTGACAGCGTCCCGCATGATAAGCTCATGACAGTCCTTAAAACAAGAATTGAAGATGAGCTAATACTTTCTCTGATCGAGGACTGGCTTAAAAAAGGTTCAGTTGAAAGCAGTTCCGGAAAATATTCAGGGAAAGGGCTGCTTCAGGGTGGAATAATTTCACCTCTTCTTTTAAACTTTTATCTTGACCAGTTTGATAACCAGTGGGCTGAAATCGGGCTGAAGAACGTTGAAGGGGATTCGGTTGAGCACCTTGTTCGTTTTGCAGATGACTTTGTGATCCTTTCAAAGGAATGGATCAATTCTGACAGAGTTGAGGCTGTTCTGGATGTAGTGGGCCTTGAATTTAACAAAGAAAAAACCTATGTTGGGAATGCAGTGAACGGGTTTGAGTTCGGGGGCTTCTATTTTCAAGAGATTATCGATGAGAATGGATTGGAGAGAAATATAAAAATCATACCTACTGAAGGGTCTATTGAGAAGGTAATTGAGATCATTGAGAGCATAGTAAGCGCAGAAAAATCAAACTTTGATGATAAAAATAAAAATCGGGCTTATAATAGTATTATTAAGAATATTTCTAAAGTTTTAGACCCGTGGGTAAACTATTACAAACATACGGATTACGCGGCTGGGCTTGAAAGAATTGAGCAAAGTGTTAACAAAAGGACAAAAGAGTTTACTTAAATATAAACAAAGTTTTATTTTTGTAAAAAAGTTTATCCGTAAAATATCAAAATTTATTTATGTTACAAGTAATTTAGGGTAAAATAAATACAAATTAAATTAAAATGATACTTATTAAAAATTCGTTGTATTTCCCATGACTCCAGAAAATATTAAGCTCAAAACTCTTGAAATGACCTTTGAAGGCTCAGAAGAGTTCAAAGGGAACGCAAATCAGATACGTGGTTTCTTTGCGTCAAAATTCAATGAATACGATCAGCTCCACAACCATAACACTGACAGATATTATTACCGTTACCCTCTTGTGCAGTACAAAGTTCTTGATAGAATGCCTTTAGTGGTTGGTATAAATGAAGGAGCAGAAATTTTAAAAGGTTTATTTGATAAATTTGATACGGTTACTCTTCCTCATGAGGACTTTGAAATCACTGAAAGGTCTCTGAGGCTTAAAAAGCAGGATTTTGGCCTTACAAAAAACCTCTACTTTTACGAATTTCTCACTCCCTGGCTTGCCCTTAATAAAGAAAATGAAGAAAAGTTCTTTGAGACCAGAAACCCTGAAGAAAAAAAGGAAATCCTCAGGAAAACGCTTGTAGGAAATTTGCTCTCCATGTCAAAAGCTTTTGGATATACGGTTCCTGATACCATAAAATGCGATGTTGATGTGGAAGTCAGACGTTCAAAGTACAAAAATATGGATTTTACTTCTTTTACAGGTGGTTTTATAGTTAATTTTTTGATTCCGGATTTTATGGGAGTGGGAAAGGGGGTTGCTAAGGGGTTTGGGACTGTGAGGAAAATACAATTCTGACTATTTTAATACATAGCTTTGAAAAGGAGGATTCAAACTTTGGATATAATAAGTGCAAAAAGAAATGAGTCTGACAAATTTGCTGATTATAGAAGTGACTACCTGTTTCTATTGATCGGTACAAATCCTTTACCAAATTATGTTGTTTATCACTTACTTGCAAAGCCATCTTCCCATATTATCTTAATTCACACTTCTAAAACAGACCAAATCGCAAATAATCTTATCACAATACTTAACATTCCTTCAGAAAGGTGGACTAAAATTCCTGTAGATGAATCAAACTCCAGAAATATATACACAAAAATAATTGAATACTCAAAAGGGAAACAAAAACTTGGGCTAAACTACACTGGTGGAACAAAGGCTATGGCAGTAAATGCATATAAGGCCGTTTTAGATGCAGATAAAGATTCTGTTTTTAGTTATCTTGATGCTCGTAGCTTGGAATTAGTAATAGATAAAAGAGATTCTTCGTCAAAAAGAATACCTGTAAGTCTATCTGTCAAACCATCAATTGAAGAACTCTTTTCTTTGCATGGGTACAGAATAGATAATAAAAGAGAAGTGTTTATGCCTGAGATTTGTGAAGTTTTGGCAAATGATCTATTTGTAGAATTTAGGAAATGGTGTGACGATAAATTAAGGTCCAAAGACTTGGGTAAAATACTGAACAAACGCGAACTGAAAAATGTAATTTTGCCTGTTGATCCGCCATTTGAAAATTTGGCTAATTTTTGGAAAGATTGCAGCACATTAGAGGAGCTAGCAAAAAAATGGAAAAAAGATGTTGAGAATTTGGCTAAATGGTTTGATGGTAATTGGTTGGAAGACTATGCACTATTAGCGTTTCAAGAAGTAGCTGAGGAATGTAAAATCCATGATCATATTTTAGGAGCCAAATTCAACGATGATAAATTTGAGTTAGATGTGGCTATTTTAAGAGGGTATGAATTATTCGTAGTTTCTTGTACAACTGCAAGCAAAAAACATATTGTAAAGGAAAAGTTATTTGAAGCCTATGTCCGCGGTCAGCAGCTAGGTGGGGATGAAGCAAAAATAGGAGTGGTATGTTTTGCCTCAGAAACAAACCCCAAAGCAAGTCCTGAAAGAATTAGAAAAGATATTGAGGAAGAGTGGCATTTAGAAAACAAGTTTAGGGTGTTTGGTGCTGAACAGATTCCAAATCTTTCGATGTATCTAAAAGAATGGTTGACATCTTAACACAAGAAGGTTTTTTATGGCAGAATTTACAGTCACGGTTATAGATACAGTTGGAATTCAGGACTATATTTTTGGAAGCAATAACCTGAAACAGAACATCGGAGCCTCTGGGCTAGTTAATTTTGTAACTCATGAGATGGTCTACGAGGAATTGAAAAAGATTGGGAAGACAAATATAGAAAAAACTAATCTGGATTTAAATTTTAGAACATTAAACAGTAAAACGATTGAGAAAGATAATTTGGATTCAGAGCTTGTTTATTCTGGGGGAGGAAACACCGTTATTTTATTCAAGAATCTGGATATTGCTAAAAAATTTACACGAGAATATACTAAAAAAGTTCTTTTAAAAGCACCAGGCTTACAGTTAATTATCGCTCATAACAACTTCATATGGGATAAAGATAGCCTAGATACCCTTGAAAAAAAAGTAAGGGACACTCTCCATAAAAAAATAACACAAAAAAAATACAATCATATTTACTCATCCCCTCTTCTTGGAATTGGGGTGAATGCTTCTTGTCAGTATACAGGTCTTCCAGCTTCAGAGACTAGAAAAGATGATGGAAAAGAAATTAGGGTTTCGAGAGAGATATCTACAAAATTGGATTTTTTTCGTTCATCTAATGACAGACTTCGCAACAAATTTCTAAATAAGGATGAAAAAGCTCTTGGTATAGATTTTGTATATGATTTCAATGAAATCGGTTCCAAAAATGAATCTAGTTACATTGCTGTTGTTCATATCGATGGAAATGGAATGGGAAAAAGAATTTCCGAATATTCAAAAAGACATGGGAAAGACAACCGTGAATACATAAATTCCATTCGTGCTCTTTCGGATTCAATTGAAGAAACAAGTAGTAAGGCAATCAGAACTGCCATAATTAGGTTGCTTGAATCTCAAAAAGATGAAGATGGAAAATGCAAAATCGGAGGAGTAGTAGAGTTTCAAAATAAATTACCTTTTCGACCAATTGTTTTTGGTGGCGATGATATAACTTTTGTTTGCGATGGTCGATTGGGATTAACTCTTTCTGAATTACTGTTACGCCAATTGACATCAGATGACAAAAAGTTGAGCGATGGATATCCGATCTCCGCTAGAGCTGGGATAGCTATTGTAAAAACCCATTATCCATTTTATCAGGCTTTAAAATTGGCAAACAACTTAGCAGAGTCGGCAAAATTACGTATAAATGATATAGAAAAAGCCTTCCCCTCTGAAGAAGGAAAAACTTCTGCCCTGGATTGGCACTTTGCTTCTGGTGGAGTAATTGAAAGTATTGAGAACATTAGAAAGCGGGAATATAAGATCAAATGGAAAGAAGGCTCATCAGAAATATGTGGCAATTTAACCATGCGTCCATTACGTCTAGGGGAATCTGTTGGAATAGACTGGCGCTCCTGGAACACTTTTGAAGAAATCATTTCAAAATTCAAGGGTGAAGAATGGGAGGGTAAACATAACAAAATCATGCGCCTTAGAGAGACTTTACGTAATGGACCCCACGAAGTTGAAAAATTCATAAAAATATATAATGATTCGCTTCCAAAAGAACAACCACTCCCTAAAATAAAAAACAACGAAGGCTCTGACAAAACGGGCTGGGTTGATAATACTTGTACTTGCTTTGATGCAATTGAAGCTCTCGATTTTTTTGTTTGGCTTGAAGGGGGCAGAAAATGAAGACATTCTGGTTAAAGTTTACTACAAAAAGTGACTCGACTTTTGGAAGGGGAGACGGTTTAGCGGGTCTGGTAGATATAGAAGTGATGCATGACAAATACGGATTACCTTTTTTGAATGGAAGAACTCTGAAAGGCTTACTTGAAGAAGAATGTGCAAATATCCTTTTTTCCTTAAATGAGCAAAATTATGACTTGGAATTCCAAGAAGAATTCTATAGATCTTCAAAGCATCTTTTTGGAAGTCCAGGAAGTAGCGATTCAGATAAAGCTATACTTCACATAAGTAATGCCACTTTGCCAGTGGATTTGAGAAAATCTGTTGCATACGAACTCGAAAAATCTCGCAGCTCAATGAGATTAAGTAGTGAAGATATACTGAATTCTCTAACTTCTATTCGTCGTCAGACTTCGATTGATGAAAAATCAGGAGCACCTGAAAAGGGATCTCTACGTTCAATGAGGGTAGTGCTTAGGGAAACATCATTTGAGGCGAAATTATCGTTTACAAAAGATCCATCTGGTTTGGATCTGCCTTTGTTAGCAGCTTGCATAAAAGCTTTCAGGAGAGCTGGTACGGGTCGTAATCGTGGGAGGGGTAAACTTGTTGCTGTTCTTTGTGATGAAAACGGAATAAACGTTACTGAAAATTATTTTACTATATTTTGTGAAAAGGTGATGCCGTGAAAGCATTGACTTTCAATATACATTTATTAGAACCCTTATTGGTAAATGATATAAGTGGAGGGGATCCAAACAGTGCGATTGGATTTGAATTTATTCCTGGCAGTGTAATTAGAGGGGCATTGATAGGCAAGTATCTCCAAGGAAAAACGAAGTACTCAATCGATGCGGAAGACACTGAATTTAGAGAGCTTTTTTTTGATGGAGCTGTAAGCTTCTTAAATGCTTATCCTTCAAATAAAGATTATAGCCGATCTTTACCTACTCCTCTTTCATGGCATGTAGAAAAAGGCGATCCTGATAACATAATATATGACTTTGCCACAGAGGATTATTCTGACAACGTAGAGTATGATCCTGAAAAAAATTGGAAAAAAGTTTCTGAACCTTTTTGTCATTTGTTCGAAATCGATGAGGAAGAAGGAATTATTTTATATCAACCTTCTAATCAAGTCCAAATACATATCTTTCGTGCGAATAGACAAAGAGAGACTGCTGGAGAAAGTACAATTTTTCGTTATCAAGCATTGGAAGCTGATCAAGATTTCTCCAGTGTTATATTAGCTGAGAATGAATTATGTTTTGAAAAGATTAAAAATTTATTAACAGAAGAAGTAGTCTTTAATTTTGGGAAATCACATCTTGCAGGCTATGGACATGTAAAGATCAATAACATAAACAGTTTTGAGAATTGGGAAGAATACTCTCCTGTTGGCAACGAAGGAAACAATACAGTAGTAATTACTCTTTTAAGTGATACTCTTATCCGTGACAAGAATACTGGAGCTTATAGCACAAGCCTCAATTCCATTTTAGGCACAGACTCTAAGTCCCTTAAAAAAACCTTTGTAAGCACGCGGGTAAGAGGAGGTTTCAATAATACTTGGAATCTTCCCCTTCCTCAGGTTTTAGCCATTCGAGCGGGCAGTGTATTTGTTTACGAAAAAAGGTCAGAATTACTTGATCGATTAGAAACACTTAAGGTTATTGGTATTGGAGAAAAAAGAGAAGAAGGGTATGGACGAATTGCTGTCAATTGGCACCAAGTAAATGGAATTAAAGCAGAAAAAGGGGAGTTAAAAGAATCTACTTTACCTTACGAAATGAAAGATCCGGATAGCTTGTGCTTGGCTAAAAGAATTGTTAGCAGGATGACTAAAGAAAAGCTGGATCGAGATTTAATCAAGGCAGTTAACAAATTAGAAATAACAAAAGAATCCATCCCAAAGAAATCTCAGTTGTCCCGCATGCGCGTGATAGTTCGTCGATCTTTAAGTGAGGATGATTTGTCCATAGTTACAGGTCACCTGGATAAAATGAAAAAAACTGCAAGTGATCAGTTTCAAAATGCCCAGATTGAAAGAAAATCACTGGAACAGTGGATTAAGGAATTTACAGCAAATCCACAAAGTGTTTGGGATGCACTTCAAGTTAATAAAAATAACTTACCCTCATTAGGAAATATAAAACCAGAGTTAAATGATAATCTAGCTCGTGAATACACTGCTCGTCTAATTGATGCAGTTCTTCACAAAGCATCCAAGGAGGTAAACAATGGATAATTCTCATTGGTTGAAAAGTCGAGAGATTGTAGACAGAATAATTATCCGTGGAAGCCTTATCTTGGAAACACCAACATATTTTGGCGCAGGTGACCACGATGAACTGGTGGATATCCCATTAGCAGTGGATCCATTAGAAGGTAAGACTCTTTTGACTGGCGCGTCTTTAGCCGGTGCTTTACGAAGTTATTTGAGGGAATATGAACATGGTTACGGACAACAAGGTGACAAAAAATCACTATATATGAACCTATTCGGTAATCAGGAAGACGATGAAGGTGAACAAAGTCTACTTATTGTTAATGATTCATTGGGTGAAAAACCAAAAGTAGAATTGAGAGACGGAGTAAAAATAGATAATAAGACTCGAACAGCAAAAGATAAACACAAATTTGATTTTGAACTGATTGAAGCCGGTACTTGTTTCCTTATCGAAATGGAACTATTGCTCCCGAAAGAAGATACAAGAAAAGAAAAACTACTTCTTGGTCTGGCTATTGCTTTAAAAGGATTGGAAAAGGGAGAAATATCTTTAGGTTTTCGTAAGAGAAGAGGGTTTGGTAGCTGTAAGATAAAAGAATGGAATGTCTGCCGCTACAACTTAACAACTCCTAAAGGGCTAATTAATTGGCTGAATGAGGATCTGAAGGAGGAAAAGCGTGGTCAGAACATTTTAACTTTACTAGGCATTAATGAAAGTAACCTAATTGATAAAAGATACCTTTTCACAATGAATGCCACTTTTTCTCTTGATGGTTCCATGATCATTAGGTCAGGGTATGATAAAACCGATGCTCCGGATATAGTTCATCTTCATTCAAACCGAAACGGAGAGTCAATTCCTGTTTTAAGTGGTACCAGCTTGGCGGGTTCATTAAGAGCAAGAGCATTTCGTATTACAAAAACTATTGGGAGCGAAGAAAAAGCCAGCGAAATGATAAACAGATTATTTGGTCCAGAAATCAAATCTCCTGCAGATAAAGCTTCTGCAAGTCAGCTAATAACAACTGAGAACGAAATCACAAATCCTCTGAATCTTGTACAACAACGTATTAAGATTGACCGTTTCACCGGTAGCTCTCTCCCTACAGCACTTTTTGATGAACAACCTATTTTTGAGCAGAAGGGAACAAACGTTAAATTTAAAGTACAGATCCAAAAACCAGAAAATGCTCAAATAGGACTCTTACTACTCTTGCTGAAAGATTTATGGACTGGCGATTTACCATTAGGTGGTGAAGCAAGTGTGGGAAGAGGACGTCTGCGTGGACTGAATGCAAAACTAACATATAAAGAAAGTTTTAACATACAACATGTATGGGAAATCAATAAAAAAAATAATGGAAAGATAGAAATTGTAGGTGACAGGGATAGGCTTGAAAATTATGTAAGTGATTTTATTGGAGGTATTGCAGCATGAAACCAAAGATCTTGAATCTAAAGTATAAAATCCTCCCGCTAAGTGTTCCTGCTGATTTTGGAGGCAATATAACGGCATGGTTTGAGGAACAGGCTAAAGCTTATGATCTCAAGTGGTTATTAGTTCATGCTGACGATGGAGTAATATGGGGTGAATTGAGAGATGATAAGATTCACTTGTCATCTAAATTATTTGGACCTGCACTGAGAGCAAAAACCCTTCAGATGGCAAGGGTATTTGGAACTACTGGTGAATTATTCATTTGGAAAACTGATTATTGTAGCTGGCAAGCCCGCTTGGTGATTGATAATCAAGGACAAGAGATAGAATATTTTGATGAGACTATGCTTTTATGGGGTACCAGATTAGAGAATAGCAATGATGGTTTTTTTCTGTGGGAACATGGATCTGGAGGATTACGGCATTCTCCCCCAGTTGATATAAAAGAGGACTTGAAGCTTAAGATACGTCATTATATAAATTACGATGACGATGGTCAGGCCTATATACAATTCAGTCGACTGGTAGGTATTAGAGCGGATACTATAAAAGGGGTGGTTTAATGTTACCAAAACATTCAAATCCTACAAAAAAACGCTTTGACAGAAATG
Source organism: Methanosarcina sp. A14 (assembly GCF_001729375.1). NCBI lineage: Archaea > Methanobacteriati > Methanobacteriota > Methanomicrobia > Methanosarcinales > Methanosarcinaceae > Methanosarcina > Methanosarcina sp. A14. The sequence goes on from NZ_LZPK01000234.1 coordinate 13,733, forward strand.
CTAAAAAATCTTTTTGGGCATATGCTCCTTACAATTTTATACCTTTACCAGATAAATTGGTGACAGTTACTGAATTACCAGATCAAGATTCATACACAAATAATACTGGTTACATAAAATGTACCATGAAAACTGAGTCTCCCTTGTATGTCCGCTGTCCTATGACCCCTTCTTTTTTTAGTAAATACGGAGATAAAAAATTTTATGAATTAGATCATGATCAGAAAAATGAATGTGCCCATTTCTTTTACCGTGAGCAGAAAAATTGTCCAGTAATTCCCGGTAGTAGCTTACGCGGAATGATTAGATCGTTGGTAGAGATTGTAGGATATGGAAAAATGCAGTGGGTAACAGATGATACAAAGATGACATACAGGGCTGTTGCATCTTCACAAAATGACCCGCTAAGTGAACCTTATAAAAATATACTGGGGAAATCCGGTAATAAAGTAAATGCAGGATATCTGATAAAACATAGCAACGAGTGGTGGGTAAAGCCCGCTAAAAGACCTTTAGAACTTGGATTTCCAGATAAAACTGCATATTTGAAAATTAAAGAAAAAAATATTCCCGAAAATGCTATTAATGGTTTTAAAAAACTTAATGATGATGAATATAAACCTCAGTACCATGAAATCAGCTTTAATGCAGATATATTAGAAAGTAAAAAAGGGAATAAATATACTTATATTAAGGATTTAGGTTCTCCCGGAAATGGAAAGTACAAAGGTTTCCTTGTATGCTCCGGAAATATGTTAGAAACAAATAACGAGATACAATCTAATCGAAATAGTCATGTTATTATTTTGGAGAAGAATGAAGAAGCAGAAGAACTAAAAATTAATGAACAAGCAATAAAAAATTATGTTTCCGGGCTGACACCTTTTCAAAAAGAACCACCTTTTAATGACATCCAAGGTTGTTTAATCGAAGGGCTTCCAATATTTTATGTTGAAAGAGGTGGAGAAGTTTTCTTCTTTGGTCATTGCCCAAATTTTAGAGTTCCCGCTATATTCCCTCAAAAAACAAATATCAACAGTCCGATTGGCTTCGTACCGGAATACCTCAGATCAGAAAATGCGATAGACATTGCTGAAGCTATTTTTGGATATATACATGGAAAAACAGATTCCAGAGCAGGCAGGGTATTTTTTACGGATGCAAGAGTTGAATATGCAGATGAAGGTATTTGGTTTGATGAAGAGACCGTTACTCCAAAAATCCTTGCATCCCCCAAGCCTACGACATTTCAGCATTATCTAGTTCAGGATATGCATAAATTCCATGATCCTGATCAAAAGGTAAATTTAGCTCACTATGCAACTCCTTCACCAGACGATACTGTGATTCGTGGCTATAAGATGTATTGGCATAAAGGCGAAGTAAAATTAGAAGATATAAAAGAATTAGACAGAAATATTGAAAAGTCGCCTACACAGTATACGAGAATTAAACCGATAAAATCAGGAGTTATTTTTTCATTCCGCATCTATTTTGAAAACTTAAGAGACTTTGAATTGGGTACATTACTGTGGGCTTTGACACTTCCTGGAGAAAAAGGAAAAGAATATCGTCATTCACTAGGAATGGGAAAACCCTTTGGGATGGGTGCAATTAAGATAGAACCTAAACTTTATGAATCTAAAAGGGATGAGAGATATCGCAAGTTGTTTGATGGGGATTCATGGCATGAAGCTGTACATAAAGTACCCGAAAAATCGAAAAAGGAGTTAATTCAAACTTTTGAGAAGTACATATTGGATCAGATCGGTGAAGAAGAAAGTCAGCTTAACAAAGTTGATAGGATAAAAATGCTTCTTCAGATGATGGAATGGAATGGACCTAACACTGATTTAACCAGGTATCTTCAGATCAATCCTATTAATGAATACAAAGAACGCCCAGTGTTACCTGATCCATTTAATATCAGCCCACCTTAAAAGACGCGAATTAAATCCAAAAATTTTGTCATAGCTTGATATTCTAATACATCGTTCCTTTCAGGATTGGAAATTAGATTTTTAGTAAGTGGTTACCTTATGTAACCCTTGAGTTTTAGATTTTAACCTTAATTTGACAGATTTTACTAATCAATACAGTATTTTCTTACACAAAACACGTTGTATCGACACATTACATTTTGGAAAACTGAAAAATGTCAAAAAATCATAAGATGCGGGATAAAACTTTGAGTAGTATGAAGAAAACAGAAGCATGAAGCCCGTTCAGACATTATACAATATACGCTTCTGTCAAATTTGGGTTTTAATATTTTACCACTAACAAAAGTTTATAGCTACAGATGGTTCAAGGCTGGAAGTGACTGTCACTGTAGAGAGACGTATAGCCGACTATGAGATCAGCTATAAAGCATTGACATATAAAACATTGACATAAAAATATATTTTTTATTGGGAAGTAACTTTTACAAAAAAGATTAAAATCAGAACCCTGAAATAATACATAAAGTCATTACTTAACAGGGTGAAAAATTATGACCACCAACCTCGAAACTCCTGAATGTTGTCCTCGATTTGACCCCACTCCCTGGGACGGAAAATTGTTTGAATGGAACAATAAAAGGTTCATCAAGGACTCGGTTACCACGCAGTTTTACATGCCTCTGAATTTTGGAGAGGTAATCACGCGGATGAACGAGAAAGTCGCCAGAGCAGGCGCAGAAATGCCGGACTGGCTCTGTTTGTCAGACCACACCTCAGAAAGCAACATGGATATTTATCTGGCTGTTGATAAAGAAGTAGACGGTGCCGAAAACGTAACCCTGGGCGGGAAATTTTTGAGCAAAGTCTATGAGGGAGACTTTAAAAAAACAGGAGAATGGTGCCAGGACTTTGAAGCCTACGCAAAAAGCCAGGGCCTGGAAATCAAGAAATGGTACATGTGGTATACTACCTGTCCGGCCTGTGCCGAAAAATACGGAAAAAACTACGTCGTGATAATTTCCGAAGTTGAATAAAAGTAAAGTGATAATACCTGCATTTTTAGCCAGTATTCTCCTGACAGAACGCGGATAAAGCGAGCGTTTGCGTAGCGAGCAGAAGCTCTACAATCTTCTTTTTTCAGTCGTCTTTAAATCTCATAAACTATCTACTACTCCTGATCGACGTGGCACGGAGAAAACAATTTGAGAAGCCCCTGCATGGGGATAAGGAAAGCCTGCGCTTTGCGACCCCTGAGCCCATTGCCCGCTACAGGGCGCAGCGTTTGAGATGTAAAGTTCTGGCTGACATAAGCTGCGGGATAGGAGGGCAAACCGTCTTTTTTGCCCAGCAGTGCGAGTTCGTGTATGCAGTGGAAATCGACCCCAAAAAAATCGAGTATGCAAAACAGAACTGCGCAATGTACGGGCTTGACAACGTGAAATTCATTTGCGGGGACGCCCTTGACCCAAAAGTCATAGAGCAGATCCCGGCCGTTGACGTAATCTTTTCTGACCCCTTCCGCCCGGCCGAAGAAAGCGAAAGGCATGTCTCAAGCCTTGAGCCTGGCATTCCGAATGTACTGGCTGCTTACGGCGAAAAAACCCGAAATTTTGCTTTTGAAGCTCCGCCCCAGATGCCGCCTGAAAGGATTCCTTTTGACTGCGAAAAAGAATACATCTCGCTGGACGGGCAGCTCAACCGCCTAACCCTTTACTTAGGCGGGCTGAAGCAGTATGACCGCATGGCTGTAGCTCTGCCTGCAGGCGAAGGGCTGGTTTCAAAATATGGGCTCCCGCAGGTAAAGGAAACTGACAAAATGAAACTTAACGCCTACGAGCCTGAACCATCGGTAGTTGCAGCCGGACTGCTGCCTGAGCTTGTGGAATCCATGGTGCAGATGGCAGGGCCTCTTATGGGAGGTTTTGAGCTTTTCAGAGTCGACAAAAAAAGGCTTTTATTGACCTCGGATGCCCTGATAAAACAGTCCATGATCAAAAATCATTACCTAGTACTGAAGGTCTGCCCCTTTGAACCAAAAGAGATCAATAAATTCCTTAAAGGCAAGAATATCGGGAGTGTTGTACTCAGGGCAGGAGTAAAGCCCGAAAAATACTGGGAAGTGCGGAATGAGGTTGAAAAAGGCCTTGAAGGGAATAAAACCGTGCATCTCTTTGTAAAAGACGGGACTGCAATTCTTTGTGAAGTTATCTTTAATGATTGAAAAACAATTGAAAAA
>NZ_LZPK01000235.1:0-4290 GCF_001729375.1 Methanosarcina sp. A14
TTTTTCAGTTTTGTGATTTCCGGAGGCATCGAAGTCAATTTATTACCAGATACGTTAAGCTTAGTAAGATTTTTCAACTCTGCGATTTCTGGTGGCAGCAAACTCAATTGATTTGCTGAGATGTCAAGTCTAGTAAGATTTTTGAGTTCTGCGATTTCCGGCGGCAACGAAGTTAGTCTTTTGGACGAAAGATCAAGTGTAGTCGCGTTACTTTCTTTAGCTTTTAAAATTAGATCTTTGATTTCATTCAGTTCCATCTGAAGTCCCTGCCTAAAGAAAAACAATCAAAAGTTCAATAAGTCTTTGAAACCGCAATTATTGAAAATGTATTACATAAAAGGAAAACTGATTCAAAAAATAAAAGTGATTGTCATCTAAATAACTTTCGATTTTAATTAATGGTGGAGGAATAGTCGAAAACGATGATGTAAAAAACAGAAAACGGAATTTTGTTAATTTATTATTCCAAAAATTATCCACAGCGTGTAATCTAATTTAATGATTTTTCTTTTTTGCCCGAAAGCTCTATAATACGTTGCATCTCATCAGCAGTATTTATATTCGCAAAACTCCTCAATTCAGGATCAATTTCCCGAATTTCCGAAACCTCAACAAAAACAACATACTTCATTTCAAAAACCGGCGTAAGAACTGAACACCTTCCGTTCTCAAAAGCTTTTTCAATTTCAGGAATCATTTTTTTTGAATAAACTGCATGTAGAGGCTCAAATTTTCCATCTTCCCGTTTTGGAAGGGCAGCATCATGTCCGCTTGCTTTCTCAAAAAGCAGGTATACAACCCTGGAATCTACAAAAGGCATATCCCCCGCGCAGACAAAAGAATACTCTGCTCTGGATTCAAGCAGCCCCGCCCGGATGCCTTCAAGGGGACCGGCGTCTTCCAGAGTATCAAAACAGAAACGGATTTCATGGGCAGAGAATTTTTCAATCACAGATCTGAACTTTTCTTCCTGCTTTTTGTCCCGGAACGAGATAATAACCTCGTCCACAACCCGGAAAAGGCTTTCCAGCAGGCGCTCAATAATTGTTTTTCCTTCGAATTCGAGAAGGGCTTTTTCGACCGTGCCCATCCGCCTGCCCCTGCCGCCTGCCAGCACGACGGCACTTCTGAATTTTGTTTTATCTTCTTCGGGATCCGCTTCTTTAATTTCAGCTTTTATTACTTCTGTTTTCCCTGTATCTGTTTTTTTAAAGTTTGTTTTTCCGCCCATTGAATCATTTCCGGGTTTCTCTATAATTTTTATTTTCCTTTCTGCTCAGATCTGTTTTTTAATTTTCGTGATGTTCTCTGTCGTGGACCCAGAATTCTTCTTTTTCCGTGAATTCCTTCTTCCAGATAGGAGCTTCGGCTTTTATGCGGTCTATGGCTTCGCTGAGGGCGGAAAAAAGCTCTCCCCTGTGGGCGGCTGCGACAACAATGTATACTATGTCTTCTCCGGCTTTGATAACGCCTGTTTTATGGTGTATCAGGACTTCAAGGATGCCTTCTTTTTGTTTGAGTTCTTCCCGGATCTGGTCAAGAACTTTTGAAGCTTCCGGTTCGTATTTTTCGAATTCAAGCTTTGAAGTTATCTCGTTTCCGGCCAGTTCGCGGACAATGCCGGTAAATGTACCGATTGCACCTGCTTTTCGGGTTACCGGGTTTTTTCTGACTTTCTTTATAAGGGCTTCCAGGGTGTACCGGTCAGGCTGTGCAAGGACTATTCCTACAAGAGAGGCTGTAAGTTCTTCGTGCATATCGATGTCCGACGGCAGCCTGAAAACTACGTTGGAAACGCCCTGAAGGTCGCCAATTGCAATTTTCGGAAGATTGCTTCCCTTGAACCCCTCTACCACGGCAAAATCAAGCCCCTGGTCGCAAAGCAGGTCAAGAGCGTCTTCAAGGTTCTGGCCTCTGGAAAAACTGACAAGTTCAGTACCTGTTGCTTCTGTGCCTGTTATTCCTATTACCGTGTCAGCCCCGGCATCAAAATGCCTGCCTGTATCAGTCTCTGCCGGATTGAGACTCTGCTCACCCATGTGTTTTATTGTGCCCACAGTTCCGAACCCGGAAAGATTCCGGACAAGGGCTGAAACTACGGATGTCTTACCCGATTTTTTATACCCGACAACTGAAATGACTTTCATCAAAGAACGTTATGCACTTTCCTGTATAAGTAAAGGCTGGCATTTTATTCTTTGTTTAATTTTATAGAGCGTTTTGTGAAGATTCAAATATTGAAACTTTGATATTATCTATAAAGAGTTTGATTAACTGTTTGACTAACTTGCTTGACTAACTTGTTTGACTAACTTGCTTGACTAACTGTTTGACTAACTTGCTTGACTAACTGTTTGACTAAATTGTTTGACTAACTTAAAATTTGGATTTATACAGAAATTTTCCGTTAATTGGAAATAGGGGGTTGATTATGGAAATAAACAAGGTCAGAATTCAGGATATTCCTGAACAGGAACGCCCAAGGGAAAGGCTTATTCGAAACGGGCCGGAATCGCTTTCGAACGCAGAACTGCTTGGAGTTGTCCTGAGGACAGGATCAAATAAAGAGAATGTTGTCAGCCTGTCCAGCCGAATATTTTCAGAATACAGCATCAAGCAGCTCAGTCTTGCAAATGTTTCAAGGCTTATGAAGGTTCATGGAGTAGGAAAGGCCAAAGCTGCCCAGATAGCTGCAGTTTTCGAACTTGCCCGCCGGCTTGAGACCTTTGTGGAAGAGCCCAAAAGAAAAATCTGCTCCCCAAAGGATGTATATACCTTTATGTACCCTAAGATGCGCGAACAAAAAAAAGAAAAATTTATAACACTTTGCCTTGATACAAAAAATCAAATCCTGAAAGAAGAAGTTGTATCCATCGGCAGCTTGAACGCGAGCATTGTTCATCCGCGTGAGGTTTTCAAGTCCGCCCTTATGGAATCGTCAGCGTCAGTAATCATGGTCCATAATCATCCTTCAGGGGACCCAAGCCCTAGCCGAGAAGACATAATGGTCACTGAGAAAATGATAGAAGGAGGAAAACTCCTTGGAATTGATGTGCTTGACCATATTATTATCGGGGAAGGCAGATACGTGAGCCTCAAAGATGAAGGCTTTGTAAGATAAAGTAACTTAAAGACATAAACTCTGAATGTAGAGACTTTCAATGTAGAAGAGTTCAATGTAGCTAATTCAATGAACTCTCAGTGTAGAAACTCTCAGTGTAGAAGAGTTTAATGTAGAGAATTCGATGAACTCTCAGCGCAGAAACTCTCGGTGCAGAAACTCTAAGTGCAGAAACTCTCAGTATAGAAGCGTTCAATATAAAAGGTCTCAACATAGTCACTTTCTGATCACTTTCCGTAATTGAACAAGAATAAAATAACAGGTTGAGAAATACGAAAAAATAGTTGAAAAAAGTTGTTGAAGACTATGAAAGTTATAGGCATTAATGGAAGCCCACGAAAAGACGGCAATACTGCAATCCTGATTCAAACCGTATTTGAGGAATTAACAAAAGAAGGCATTGAAACCGAACTTATTCAACTATCTGGAAAAAGCATAGAAGGATGCAAAGCTTGTCGGGCTTGCCACAAAAACAAAAATAAGCAATGTGTCATTACGGATGATTTTTTTAATGAGTGTTTTGCAAAAATGCTTGCTTCAGACGGAATTATTCTAGGATCGCCGGTATATTCAGCTGGTGTGACCTCTCAAATGAAAGCCTTAATTGACAGGGCGAGTATGGTACTTGCAGGAAATCGAGGGCTTTTCAAGCATAAAGTAGGAGCTTCAGTTGTAGCTGCTCGCCGAGGCGGTGCTATAAGTGCCTTTGATACCCTGAACAATTTTTTACATAGCAAAGAAATGTTTCTGGTAGGGTCAAGTTACTGGAATATGGCTTACGGAAATGCTATCGGAGAGGTAGAACAGGATCAAGAAGGCATTGATAATATGAAAAATCTTGGCCAAAATATGGCGTGGATATTGAAAAAAATTCATAATAGTTGAGCCTAATTGAGCATCTCAAGTGGATTAAATAAGGTTTCAAGGTCTCCTTTAAATTTCCCCATTAAATATCCTAGACAAAAGAAGCAAGTAAACCTACCGATAAAAAGATAAATAGTCATTTTATAAAAGTTAGCTCGTATCGAGCGCGAGTGATTTATTAGATTAGAACCTGTGGACATCTGTTATCAGGAACTATAATCGAATATCAAAATTAAGTTGTTTACATACGATTTATTCTCCAACCAAACCATACTATCGAACTTCACTTATATCGAACTTTACTT
>NZ_LZPK01000236.1:0-2470 GCF_001729375.1 Methanosarcina sp. A14
TTCCCATACTTTCCGTACTTTCCGTAATTTCCATACTTTCCGTACTTTCCTTAGTATCTCTCTGTTGGGAGCCTGGTTTGGGAAAGTCTCTTACATTTCCAGCATCCAATAGATCCGGAAACGCGATTTATTTTTCAAAAAGGTATTAACAGGCAAATTTAGCTCCTTTAAACGTTTTTTCGAAGATTCAAACCTTTAATAGCTCTATCTTGTTATTATTCATCTAATACAGTATGAATTTTATTCTGTTTTCTTCACAGCTTCATTCTCTTCTCTGACCGTACTTATTGTGGTAGATTTTTGTTTTATTAAACCTGTCCTGGGGGCCTGGTTTCTGGTCAGGATAACCTAACGGTACAAAAGCTAGAGGAATTACATGTTCAGGCAGTCCGAAGGCTTTCCTGAAACCTTCAACCCTGTCCTTCATCGGATAAATTCCGGTCCAGACTGCCCCAAGCCCGGCATCGTGAGCTGCAAGCAGGAGATTTTGGGTAGCTGCCGAACAGTCCTGAACCCAGAATCCTGGAGCCTTTTCAAGTGTTGTATCCCCACAGACAAGAATTGCAAGAGGAGCTTCCCTGCACATACCTGCATAGGGGCTGAAAGTGGGAATTTCGTCAAGGAGCTTCCTGTCATCGATAACAATAAAGATCCAGGGCTGGGCATTGACCGCCGATGGAGCACTCATTGCGGCTCTGAGCAGTTCGGCAACAAGCTCCCTCGGAACGGGCCTGTTAGTGTATTTTCGAATGCTTCGGCGAGTGTGGATTGCTTCAAGAGTTTCCATATGAGACCCCTCCTATTCATTCCTGAAAGATCTGGGCGAGAAGATTTCAACCCAGTTTTTTCTCGCCCTATTTTACTTTCTTCCCGTTTTTTACTTTCCGGTTTTTTAGTTCCAGATGTTATTATAATTTATTTTCTTCATTTGAACAGGTTAAGACCTGCGTTTTTCGCTTTTTCCATAAGCTCTATATTATCCTTTACCTCTCCAGGAGCGTGATAGCCAACTCCTACAAGAACATCCTTTACTTCTGCCTGCATAAAGCCAGAAACTTGACCTTTGAATTCCTCGTAGACACCTTTGAAAGCTGCCGGGTCAGGAGCACCCTGAGTTCCTACAATCACGGCTTTTTTCCCGGCAGGGAGACGGGGAGAGAAGTCTGCATTTATAAGAGAGTAGCAACGGTCAAGGAAAAGCCGCATCTGGCCTGTAAACTGACCAAAGTAAATTGGAGAACCAAAAACGACTCCATCTGCTGATGTAAGCTCCTCGAATACTTCCGTAAGGTCATCTTCAAGTTTGCACTTGTCATGGCCCTTACAATAGTCGCAGCCCTGGCAACCTTTGTAGTTCATCTCGTTGAGAATAAATGTCCGGGTTTCAGCACCTGCTTCTGCCGCGCCTTCCAGGACCTGCTGGACAAGGATATTCGTATTTCCGTTCTTTCGTGGGCTTCCTACAATGCCTATAACTTTCATTCTATTCACGCCTTTTAATTTTTTAAACTAAGCTTAACTTAGATATGACCTGAAATTAGGTCTAACCTGAATTGAGGTCTAACTCGAATTGAGGTCTAACTCGAATTGAGGTCTAATCTGAGTTTCATTTTCTTTGAATTTATACTGGATTAATTTTTCAATTGATGCCAGATTTTTCTTTCTTTAAGAAAATGTATTTATTGATATCTGATTTGCAATAACTATACTTATATACTATACATGCAATCCGGATACTAACTAACAAAATGGATACTATGTGAGTATATGGTAAGTCAAATCCGGAATAACAAACATTGCCAGTGTCCTGTGGAAGCAACTCTGGAGGTAATTGGAGGCAAATGGAAGCCTATTATCCTCTGGCAGTTGAGGACAGAAAAACTGCGTTTTTCAGGGCTCCAGCAAAGTATGCAGGGTATTTCACCCAAGATGCTTACGAAACAGCTCAGGGAACTCGAAGAAGACGGGCTTATTCTCAGGGAAATTTATCCTGAAATCCCACCTAGAGTTGAGTATTCACTGACCGAGTTCGGAAAGACTGTGCTTCCGGTCCTGGACGCTCTCTGCAAATGGGGAATTGAGTATCTTGGAAGAGAGTGCTTACTGGATGATCAATCGCTTAGTGATAGATCGTGACATAGAGAATAAGTTCAGATAAAGGTCTACAAACAACGCTCACGCAACAAATAAAAGTAAATCCTCTTCCTGCATCTTAATGTTAGTATTGAATTTTAAATGTTAGTATTGAATTCTGCTTTTATCCGGAAAATCTAAAGCATCAGGAAGACCTTAAAGTATTAGGGGAAATCTAAAGCATTAGGGAAGACCTAAAGCATTAGGAAGACCTAAAGCATTAGGAAGACCTAAAGCACTAGAATAGCTGGCACTAAGTTAATTTAAAATCGGAAATAATATTCCTTTAACAATATTTTCAGAAACATTGAAACTTTTGAAATTTAATTTATGAAAT
>NZ_LZPK01000237.1:0-23933 GCF_001729375.1 Methanosarcina sp. A14
CAGGGTTTTGAGGTAAAAGAAGCTTCTGCAAACGAAATTGTCCTTAAAAATTCAAATTCTATCACTTTGACCCTTGACAAAGATAAAAAGAACTACTTTACCGATTCCTGGTATTTCCAGACCTCGGATGAAGGAAAGGGAAGCACTTCTCCTGAAGGGTATGTTATATATCCGGCAACCGACGTTACTGTAGAGGATAATACTTCTTCAGGTGTCAATAATTCTGAGTCTCTCTTGAATGAATCTCTCTCGAATGAGTCTTCACCGTCTACATCCTCTGCTTCTCTTCTCGAGAGTAAGGCTGACGATTTAAAAGATGTCAACAATAATAGTAGTCTTCCTGAGGAAAAAACCGGAATAGTAACTTCCGCAAAAGCTTCTGGTTTCGAGTTGCTCGCAGGAGTTTTCGGAATAATTCTTTGTCAGTATTTTATAAAAAGGAGAGATTAAGAGAACTATCTTTAGATTTGTAATTAAAAAAGAGTAGTTTTTTAAGTTCTCATTTTTTTCTCTTCCTTTTTTCTTCCTTTTTTCCGTTCTTTTTCTTTTACATATTTAGCCTTATTTTGGCTCTTTGTTGCTTTGTGTGGATATCCTTGTAATGTCTTCATAAAAACCAATGCAGGATCGAATTGAAAATCATCTTATCCATAGAAAATGGCGAAGAACCATTATTTCTAGCCTTATGACTATTTTCTGATCCCTGTTAACTGATTCCTATTTACTGATTCCTATTTACTGATTCCTATTTACTGATTCCTATTAACTGATCTCTATTAACTGATCTCTATTAACTGATCTCTATTAACTGATCTCTATTAACTGATTCCTGTTAATTGATCCCTATTCACTGATCCCTGTTACCTGATTTTTTGTTAGATCAGGAGAAGAGCAATGAATCCGCTTAAAAAGATCCCATCAAAGGTTCCTGCTCCTCCTATGCTTGCAACCGGAGCTCCAAGATTCTTAATTTTTCCCAGGTTAAGAAGATCGGCTCCAATAAGGGTTCCGAGCACTCCTCCTGTATAAGCAACGACAACGCGGCACTGGTCAATTGGACAATTCGGGATATGAATTATCGAAGTCAGCAAAATTGCAGCAAGGGCAGCTGCAAGGGGCGGAACCAGTGCCGGGGTTGCAATACCTATGCCGCGGATCGGCTTTGCTACGGAATGAGTTATGATTGTAACTATTAAGATGCCGGTTCCTGCAAGCAGGAGAGACGAAGGGAATTTTATAAGAAGGTAAGCTGAAATTAGAATCGGAATAACCGCTCCTCCTACATTCACAGCAATTGTCGTTTCATTTCTTATCACACGCCGAAATGGAACTCGGTAAGATACGCCAAAAACACGGACATATGTATCTCTAACTACCGGAGCATCGGATCTGAGGGTTGCCAGAGGGATATTGATACCACTTCCGAGGAGGGACAGTAACATGATAAGGAGCGCGTCCTCTATAGAGAAGCCAATCTTCGTAAAGGCGGAAACAATTATTCCAAAAAAAAGAGAACTAAGCCCAAAAATCATAATAATAATCAAAAGAAGAAGGAATGTAAGGCTAAAAGGAATGTAAAAAAGTTGTCTTCTCATGAAAATACTCCACTTTCTTTATTTCCCCAATATTTAAACATATACTCTCTTTATTTTCCCGTATATTTAGACATATACTCTCTTTATTTCCTCACCTATTTAGGCATATACTCTTTTATTTCCTCACCTATTTAGGCATATACTCTTTTTATTTCCTCACCTATTTAGGCATATACTCTTTTTATTTCCCATATATTTATAGATACACTTTCTTTATTTATGAGTTTATGTTCTGCCCTTCTTCTTACACGTTCTACTGAAAGCCTTTGCTCTTAAAAAGTTAGCAACTCTCAATACTTCGGATGTAACTAAAAATTTCTAATCCTGAGTAAAAAAGTTCTGATTTTCAGGATTAGATGTATCTTACCGCAGGTTTCAGGCAGTCCATGCAGATTATTTCTTTCGCGTCTTTATATACCCTTATAATTCCGCCTGACTCGGATACCGTAACTGCAATCGCAACCGTATCTCTGCTGATTGCGGCTGCTGAAACGTGTCTGCCTCCCAGTCCTTTCTCAATATCCACATTTTTTGCATCAACGTCAAGGTAGCGGCCTGCAGCCTGGATTATTCCGTTTTCGTCTACCACAAAAACTCCGTCAAGCTGGGAAAATTCCTTTATGGATTCCCAGTTTTTCTTGTCAAGGATATTCCGATACGTTTCATCGTGACCTGCGTAAGGATTCAGTATTAGCTGGTGAGAGCGTTTCAGAACCTCTTCGGAATCGCCTATTATAAAGGCAGCTCCTATTTTTTTGCCTTCCCTACCTGTCAGGACAATATCAAAAGAGATTTTCATGATTGCACTCATCACTTCCGGCTTTATCCTTTCCTGACATTCCTTCATGGCTTTTATAAGGGGATTTTCGTCGAGGTTATGTACAATAATCGAACTGGAGCCGCGGGTTTCGACTACGCCTACAATAATCCCATTTTCCAGTCTTCCAAGCACGTATTCTATGGCGGCAGCTTGTTGAAGGTGGTCAGAGTTGCCTGCAGCCTCACGGTTTATCTGGTCGCCGAGTTCCTTCATAGGATTTTTTCCATCCTTTCCAGTGGAGATCAGGTGGTCTATTATGCTTTTAGGGCGCATGGAGATGTAGTAGACCGGAATTCCCCCAGTTTCGATCCCTTCAAAACTCAATTCTCCGGAAACCATAATTGCGGCAGCATCAAGTTCTCTGGAAATCCGGGCTGCCGTCTCTGCAATTATACGTGCTCTATCCATATGATCCACCGCTTTTTCTTTTTGCAGCAACCGATTTGAGGCTCCACTTTTTATTGCATCGGGAGGCAGAGGGCCACGAATACCCCATTCTTTACAGGCTGTCTGACAATTACTTTCGTTAATAAGCAAATTCCTTCTTTTTTGATTTAAAGTTCTTAGATTTAAAGTTCTTATTTACTTTCTTTTTAGCACTTTTTTATTACTGCCAATAATTGTCGGACAGCCTGTTTGGATTAGGAATAATGTAACCCCTAGCCTCTTTTTGGTTTCGTTTAAACCTCTGTACAGTTGCTTCTTTGTAAAGTGAGGTTTCTTTGTTTCACGGTTACTGAAGTTGGTAATGCAACTCTGTATCAAGAAAGTCTTGTAAATTGATACTTAATTATTCCCCAGAAACCTGGCGGGCGGCCCGAAGCATACCCCTATCCTTTATAAGCTATCCTACAATTACTTCTAGTAATAAATAAATAAATAAATTAATAAATAATTAAATAAAATGATAAATAAATTGATAAATAAATTGATAAATAAATTGGCAAATAAGTTCAGAAATGAGTTCGTTAACGAGGCAATCAATTGGTGAATTTCTAATTCACTCATCGATGAGTTTTAAAAATAAGTTTCTGGTGTAACATAGAGTGATTTCCATCTATATCCTTGGAAGTCCCTTCTAGGTTTTCTGTTTTTCAGATCCTGATTTTTTATGAAAGGAAGAGTTAAAATATGAGGTCAAGAATCGTTTACGGCCCGATTCTTTCAAGAAGGCTCGGTAGGTCTCTGGGTATAGATATAATAAAAAATACCAATTCGAAAAAGAATTGCAACTACGACTGCATCTATTGTCAACTCGGGCATGTTGAACTAAAAATCAGAAGTCCTGAGGATGTAAGGGAAGCTGTGACTCCGGAAGAGGTTTCCAAAAGCCTTCAAAAGGTCATTAGCAATGTTGAGGGACTGGATTATATTACGTTTTCCGGCACATGCGAACCTACACTGAACCTTTCTTTAGGGGAAATGATACGGAATATCAGGAAAATAAGTGAGATTCCTATCTGCGTAATTACGAATTCTTCTCTTCTGGGAAGAGAGGACGTTCAAAATAATCTGGCAGAGGCAGATTTAGTAGTTGCAACCCTTGTTTCTGGAAATGAAGAGACCTGCAGAAAAATTCATAGACCTGCTCCGGGTATTAACCTGAAAGAAATAATTGAAGGTTTGAGGAAACTCGCAAAAGCTGGAATTGGAAAGAGACTAGCACTTGAGGTCATGCTCCTTGAGAACGAAGCTGGCGAACCCCTAAATTTTACTGACGAAGAGATCGAAGAGCTGGTAAAAACAATAAGGTACATATGCCCAGATGAGATTGAAATTTTAACAGTAAGCCGTCCTCCTTCTGAAAAATGGGTGAGACCAGTTCCAGAGGAAAAGCTAAAGGAAGTTGCAAAACATTTCATTTCTGAATTTGGAGAGGAAACAGTAAAGTTAGTTTTGAAAGGAAAAAAGAAGAAAGTAAAAGTGTTACGTACAAATGTGGACGAGGAGGTGTACGCCCTTCTTCTCAGAAGACCCTGTACTTTCAAACAAACATGCCAGAGTTTGAATATTGATCCTAAGAATCTCTCTTCTGTTCTCGAGAAATTGCTTGGTGAAGGCAAAATAGAAATAATAAGCTCAGAGGTTGAAAAGTATTACAGGGCAAAATGAACTTAATAAAAATGTACAATGCTAACTGTCTATGTGCAATGTTAGCTGCCTATGTGCCCTGCTAGCTGCCTTTATCTTAAAAAATAATTTTTAGAGGAAATAATAATTTATCATAGAATTAAGTTTTTTTTGATTACAAGAAAAGGGCTGTAGATTTTGGTTCTCAACTTCAAAATTGAGATTACTTTTTAAGCTTCTGAAAAAAAGAAGATCTTCCCAATTTATATTTCCTCTGTTACAATTTATACCTCCTCTGTTATAATTTATCTAGGAGGGCTCCTTTTTGCCAGTTCTTGATCAACTGAGGGAATTACATATTCATTTTTATCGATGCCTCTCAGTTTGGCAATAATTTCATTGTCGTTTTCTTCCTCTTCGACCTGTTCTTCAACGTACCACTGCAGGAAAGAGGCTGTGGTTTTATCCTTCTCAGCATTGGCAAGCTCTACCAGTTCATGAATTGAGCGGGTGATGAACTGTTCATGCTTCAGTGTTTGCTGGAACATATCCATAGCAGTTCCAAATTCCATAGGTGGCTCTTTGATCTCCTTAAGTTTAACCTTCCCACCCTGGTTGTTTACGTAATCGAAAAGCTTCATTGCATGAATGTTTTCTTCTTCAACCTGGACTCTAAACCAGTGGGCAAAGCCCGGAAGCCCAACTGATGAACTATACGCTGACATCGCAAGGTACAGATAAGACGAGTACAGTTCTTTATTGATCTGTTCATTCAGTGCTTCTTCCATCTTTTCACTAAGCATTTGTTTCCCCCCATTCTCGAATTTACACCCTAATAATTCTACTCTTCAATTCTTCTTTTTGAAGCCAGATCTACGCACGCCATTGCTTTTTGTTCAATCTTTTTTTCAAAAATATTGTTTTAAAAAGTTTGTTTTGAAGCCAGATTCACGAACAACCTTTTCTTTTTGGTTAACTTTTTTCAAAATGTTGCCTGACACAGCTTCCTTGATTTTTAAATTCTGGATTTTCACTGCGTCTCTTCGTATACGATGTTTTCTGAGACTTTTTTATTCCTTTTACCGCAACTGAAGATTCTTTCAGGTTTAAATCTCGCACGTACGACAAGTACTGGAACCTTTGCATGCCTTACAACTTTTTCTGATACGCTTCCAAGCATGAAACGTTCAGTCCCGCTTTTTCCAGTAGACCCTATGACAATCATGTCAACTTTATGATTCTCAGCAAAATCCAGGATTTTTTCAGCCGGATTTCCTTTAAGCAGTATAGGCGTAGCTTCTATTCCGGCAGCTTTTGCATTTTCTTCTATGAGACTTATTGCCTCACTACCAATTATCTCAAACATCGCGTAGACATTTTTTACAGACGTTTCATCCATCAGAACTGAGTCAAGAAAAGTTACATCGATGACATATATAGCATAGATCTTTGCCCCACTGCTCCTCGCAATTTCTATCCCGTAATCCGCTACGTTTTCAGAAGCTTTTGAGCCGTCAGTAGCTATCAGAATTTGTTTTTGCGGTTTGGATTTAAGTTCGCTGCTCTCCTCTATACCTACTCCCCCTCCGTACGTACTCTCCTCTGTACTTACTCCCCTTAGATATGGATCTATTATTTGTTGTTAGATCTGTTGTTAGATCTGTTTTGTTAGATCTGTTGTTACTGAGTCAATATCGGAATCTATCTTATTGTTTACTGATTTATATTTTTACAATTGCTTTTGTGATCGGAGACTTCATTACTCAAAAGATAAGTTCCAAAGATAAGTTCCAAAGACAAGTTCTAAAGACAAGCTTTAAAATAACAAATTTTGAATTTGAGATTGGTTCACTAAAATATTCCGGTTTTTGTCCTTTTTACGGTCTTTTTCTGTGTATGGCAAGTACCGGAACCTTTGCGTTCCTGACGATTTTTTCGGATACACTTCCAAGAAGGAGGCGTTAGACATCGTTTTCCCCTCACTTAACCGTGTATCTATTCCGGTATTTATTGCCTGTGCACCATTCTCCGAAACATCAGTAAGCAATCAGGATCTTTTCTTAAAAATCTCTCCCCACACCCTTTTTCTTCCCCGTCTACCTCGATTTAAGCTGATTCTTTGACTTCGCGGTCTTAACAATAATCAAGTTGTTTCTAAAAAATTAGATCATCTAATTTAGCTAGATCATCTAATTTAGCTAGATCATCTAATTTAACTAGATCATCTAATTTAGCTACTCATAACTGGTTATTCCTGTATCAATTTTTTCTCACTTTTGTGTCGTTCTCGAACAACCAGAACCGGAATTTTTGCATGCCTTATAACTTTTTCAGATACGCTTCCAAGTAGTACGCGCTCATATCCACTTTTTCCAAGCGAACCCATTATGATCATATCGATATTATTATCCTCTGCAAAAGTCACGATCTTCTCAGCCGGATGGCCTTTAAGCACCCTGGATTCAACTTCCACTCCTGCAGCTTTTCCAATCTTCTCTATATAAGAAGTTGCTTCACGTCCTTCTTTCTCGAATTCTTCAAGCACTTTGTCTGACCAGATTTTATCCAGCGGAACTGAGCGATAAGGTGTCGTATCGATGACATAAATAGCATATACTTTTGCCCCACTACACCCAATCATTTCGATTCCAAAATCTGCAGCTTCGTTTGCAGTTTCTGAGCCATCGGTAGCGATTATTACCTGCCTTCTCGGTTTGGATTTAATTTCAATATTTCCTTCCATAATTACCCCTCGTATTCTCTATTTGTGTCTATGAATTTGTATTCTCGCATTCTGGATTTTCATACTTTTTCAGGCTTGAAATTTTCTCAGTATGTTCAAATCCACAGGCCGCAATCAGAATCCTTCAAATTTGTGTTCTATATTCTGACCACTTTATTTTACCCTTTATTTGAATATTGATGTGTTCATATTAATAATTTTCATCCAATTATTCCCAAAGATAAGAAAAAGTGTCCATGAAGGCAAAAAGTATATACATTGAAATATAATTACTAAAGAGGAGGGCAGATCTTGAATAAATTGGGAACCAGGTCCACTCACGTCTTATTTTCAAAAAGTTTCTTTTTAATATTCTTTATTTCTATTGTTGCTTTCACCTTCGGCAGCGGCTGTATCAAGAATTTTGAAGAAGAGAGCTACTACAATATTAGGGATATGGACATCTCAGCAGACCGTACAGGGGCGGCTTTCATAGACCTTAATGTCACAACGTACGTCGAAAAAGTTCAGGGGGACAGTGCAAAGAACACCTCGCTTCTCCTTAAAGCCTATAGTCGGCAAAGCGGGCTGCTTGAAACTCAGAAGAAGATAGAAATCGGGGCGCTAAAGAAAGGAGAGACGAAATCAGTGAGTCAGGTTCTGACCCTTCCGAAAGCTGGAGGATACGATCTCCAGGGTGTTCTTTTTGAAGATAATGTGCAGAAAGGCAATGGCAAAATCAAGGTTTATAACCTGGATGCTTTGCCTGCCGATGTACAGGAAACTGGGCTTGGGATTCCCGAAATGGATTTCCGGGTGAAAAAAGTGGAAGGTGGAAAAGTCCTTGTTGAAAGTGATATCTATCTGACAAATGAAGGTAGGGAAACCAGCAAAGATTTTCGTATGCTTGTTAAGGTCCGCGAAATGGATGCCGGACTACTTGCGGATAAAATCTGGACGCGCACAGGAGAAATCAAACCTGAAGCCACAATTATCCAGACTGTCAACCTGACAATGCCTGATCAGTACAATTACATTGTCGAAGTCCTGATCTGGAACAATGACACAATAGTCGAGCGCGGAGAGGGCTATATCCAGCTCAGCCCCATAGTAGAGGTCAAAGAAAAAAATACTACTCAGGCTCGAGAAATCCAGACAAGTGAATTTGAAAATGTTGTGGAACGTGAAATGATTCCTGAAGAGGAATCTATGGCCGAAAAAGAATCCGCACCAGGATTCAGCCTATCTTTATCGGCAATCCTGCTCTGTTCGGCAGCAATTCTCAGGAGGCGGTTTGCGTGAGTGAAACCTTAGATATTAGGCCAGAGCCAAAAGCGGAAAAAGTGTTAGACTTGAGGGGAAATTTCAAAAAAGGAATCTTCCTTATCTCAATGCTACTTCTTCTTGTAGCTACTTTCCAACTTTATTTTTCCATAGAGCAGATAATTGAAATCTGGTTTGAAAATCAATATATCCCAATTTTCAGGGCTGTTTACAATTTCTTTGTCTTGATTGCAAGTCTGTACATAATCAGGCTTTACGTTGTAAAGCGCTGAAAAAAGAAAACACTTGAAAACAAAAACACAGGAAAACGAAAATACTGGATCAAAAAAACGCTGGAAAAAGGAAAAGCTGAAAAGCGAAATACGCTGGAAAAAAGAACAGCTGAAATATGAAAAGCTGAAAAACGAAAAACGTTGCAAAAAGTTTGAAAATCAGAAACTGCTAATTAAGGGAAGTCTGAAAGAAAAGATTCGAAAAGAAAATCTGAAAGGAAAATCTGAAAGGAAAATCTGAAAGGAAAATCTGAAAGGAAAATCTGAAAGGAAAATCTGAAAGGAAAATCTGAAAGGAGATGTCTGAAAGGAAAAGTTTGAAGTCTCAGGCCTTTTCCATCAGTTTTTTTACGGTTTCAAGCACCAGGACTGCATCTTCCCTTTTTACGTCAACTTCATCGCCTGTACAAAAATCCAGAACGGATTTTTTCTTTTCTTCCGGGATCAGTCCCTTTTTCACTCCTTCTTTTACAAGCCCGAAATAGCTCCGGTCAGGGTAATAAGTGTCAATTGCAAGTTTCAGGAGACCGTCATGTTCTTCTTCACTCACAAGTCCTGAAGTGAGTGCGGCTTTCAGCGTTTCTCTTATATTGACAAGAGGCACGGAAATGGGTTCGAATGTGTCGGGATTTGTGCTTACTGCAACCTCATCATCGGATTCGATTACACCGTCCCTGTACCATTCGTAAACCTTTCCTACTCCTATCATTCCATGAGTATCCAGTTCCGAAGCTCGGAGAGCTCCCATGCTTGCTCCTCCGACGACCTTTACTCCTGAATCAAGCGCAGACAGAATCTCCCTGTGCCCTACAGCCGCCCTGTCAAAAAAGATTCCATCTATTATTCCTATGATCTTATACCCTTCCTGGACGAATTTTTCAAGCTGGAATCTGCGTACAGGAGGCTGGTAATTTGCCCCGAGAATTTTTCTTGCGTCCTCATGGCTGATGCTGTTGCCTGTAAAGATTACCGCTTTTGCTTTCATCATCTCTTCCACGGCTTTTCATTTTTGTTTCTGGAGAATCCTTTCTTCCTCTGGGAGCCGATTCTTTTTCCTTTACGATCACGATCAATAGTAAAAAGTTCAAAGCCTGGAATTATTACTCGGACAACTGGCACTTTAATTTCTTCTCTTGAGAGGTCTACCACCAGCACTCTTTCGGTAAGGCCCTTAAGTTTTTCGAGGATCACATCGATATTTTCTACAGGGCTTTTTCTGGACAGGTCCTGCACTTCGGAGAGAGAAATCTTTTCTCCTTCTTCAAACCAGAACCGGTTCAAACGTTTCATGCGGTCGTATCCTACGCTTCGGATAAAACCTTCCCTATCTGTATCTTCCCTTGCTCCCTGAATTTGAACTAACCGTGACTGGGCAGCTTCAGTTATGGCCCGTGAAACTGCAATTTCGGGTTTCAGGTGGGATCCTGCCCCCATGACAAGAAGCGCAGGATCCTTCAATTTTACGTCGTCAGTTACTGCAATTACTGTCGGAATGCCAGTATCGCTCGGAACCAGCCAGAGTTTGAGTTCTATTCCTGCATCTTTAAATTTGCTGGCAAGTTCGTACAAATATCCGTCTTCCTCAGTTAGCACGATTTCTTTTCCGAGATTGCGAGAAAACTGTGCTATGCTGATTGCATCTCTTTCAATAACCTCGAGCATCCCGTGGAGAATAGCTTCCTCAATCACATTTCCGGACGCCAGCCCATTGGTATTGCTCAGGAAGAGTTTCTGGCATTGTCCGGGCGAGTTGTACGGATGGTAAACCGAGTTAGAGCTTACGAACACTTCTTCTTTGTTCATCAAATCGTATGCTCCAACCCATTCAAGCAAAGACTGGGGAAGATAAGGCTGGGGTAGAAGTAGTGTTTCCGGGTCGAGCACTGTACAGCTTTCTGAGGCTCTGATATAGGATTCCACAAGTGTAGGGGCGGAAATCTCACCTTTAATATTTGCGTTCAGGCCAGGCTTTTCTGCAAGGCAGCGCTCAAAGCTTTCCATTATTGCTGAAATGCGGGCTCGCTGCTCGGTCGAGCCCTTGCCTGAGTAAATACTGATCGCTCCCTTTGCGGCACTGGGGCGGATTGCCGAAAAAATATGGATTCCGAGCCTATCAAGGTTTGTAATATCTGCAAGTCGGGTAACCCCTATCTTTTTTACCTCATCTTTAGTGTTTTCCAGGGTTGTGGCTTCGTCATATACTCGCTGTGTACCTTCGAGATATGAGATCGATCTGTCAAGTTTTATTTCAGGCATAATTAGAAACCTTCCATCTCTTATTATATATTTTGTGATTTTTCGGGTATCGAATATTTTTAGGAGATTTTATGTAATTTCTCTTAAAGATTTTCTGGGAAAGATAAACATAATGCAAACACAGCGCAAACATACTGCAAATTTAATATAAACATGCCGCAAACATCTGCAAACATCTATGAACATAATACAAACAGAGTACAAACAGAATAATGCTATATATTGAAGGATCTATAAGTATGTAAGAGGGCTTATAAGGGGGTTTTGTCCGATGAGTATTAAAAAATTGTTTCTGGAAGAGAATGTAGGAGGCTTTGATCTCCTGTTTCGAACGATGTGTGGAGTGCTTTCAATTCTCGCACTGTCAACAGGTCTTGTAAAAAGATTTCCCTGGAAATGGATTGTTGCGGCGATGGCTTTTACGGGGCTTTGCAGCTCAATTCTGAGGCACTGTACTCTCTATTCTATTCTTGGGATCAGTACCGCAAAGAAAAAGAAAGCTTCTATACCGGAAGCTTGTCAATAAACAGTACTTCAGGAGATATTAATTCTCCATTTTATTTTTTAATAGATACCAATCTCAAAATTAAATCTCTAAGTTCAGGTCAGTTTTTCTTAGAATTCTATTCGATGTTTACCTTTTCTCTAAGTTTTAAATTTTCGCTCTAGTTTGTACTTTGTTCGATATATCTCTTTTATAATAGTTGGCCCCCATTCCTAAATATCTTTTCAGCTCCAGAGTTTGAAAACATATGATTTAATAAAAAGGGGAGAGTTAAAATAAAATAGGTATATATGTCTATTTTTATAATACTGTACCATAATTAATTTCAGATTTTGATTTTATAAGATTAGTATTATTTCACACAATAGTTAACTTAAATTTGGAGATGAAGAAAAATGACCAGCACAAAAAGCTGTGAAGTTAGATGTACAAAATGTAAAAAATGGTTCTGCTCACAAATTATTCAATTTGAAGATGAAGACTCATTTCTGCACTCTATAATGTACAAAAATACAGAAGAATGCCCCTATTGTAAAACAATGGTTACACACGACAAAGAAATCATGAGATTTGTAGAAAAAGATAGCAATGGTAAGGTCATTAAGGAAACCCGATACTTGTATGATTTTTAAGTTCTGTAGAAGTTCTTTGAGCTAAGAATTCCAGTTAATTTCTAAAGAATTTATCTTGTTTTAATTTAAACTATTTTATTCCAAAATTATTTCGCTTTTTTGATTTTTTTATTCCAGTTATATCTCTTATACAGGTGACCCATTATTTTACTTCAACTTTGAATTTGTTTCATTTTACGTAATCTTCCCACAATACCAAAATGGAATGGAATTTACTCAATGTTTAACTTTTTTCGTCGCATGTTGTTGTATTATGTATTTGACTTCCAACTGATTTTGAGTCTGCGAAATCATTTCAGGATATAGGATATAGCAGTGTGCATTCGTCTTTGATTTCACAATTATGTATCCTTATTTTAAATCCTTAAACACCTATATTTATTTTAATAATTGTATCAGCCAATTCGATAAGTTTATTATATTTGGGCACGTAGATTAAAATATGTCTTCATTGCCGCTTGAAGATTTTGGGTCTATCAGCCATATTCCTTTGGACATAGCTTTTAGGGATGTTATTTTTATCGGGATCTTTTGCGTTATTTTGTTCTTTATTCTGGTCCTCACTGTGCGTCATAGTGTTCGGATAGCACAGAGCAGTTAAACTCTTCTCACATGTATATTTTTTCTTTATTTTCCCTTTAAAAGGCTTAAGGTAGCTTGGTTTCGGTTTCCTTTCCCGGTATTTGTTTGTGAATTTTTTGAGTATTTTTTCATTTTTTCCTGTTTTTATCCTTTGAAATTAACCCTTTGAATTAGCTGGTTATAACATAATTTCTTTTTTCTCGCAAGATATTTGGTTCTTTTAGCTTCATTAGCTTCAAATATATCAGAAATTCTAATATACTTAAAAATAAAATTAAAATCAGGGGAATTGGGAAAATATGCAGTCTGATGACAAAGAAATAGGTCTCGAGATTTCTAAAACTCAGGTAAACGCATCTCCATCTCATGATAATGACCACAATTCCGGAGAGAACATGCAAGGAAATTTCCGTAAGTCTTACGAAGAACGCGGGAACAAGCCTGCCGAAAATATGATACATCAGAGCTCTCTCGAATCCCAAAAGATGCGTCCTGAAGAGAAATCGCTGGACTATGGACAACTTGAAGAAGTGAAGCTTGGGACTCCTGAGCAGCGTGAAGAAATGAAACATGAACAGCACGGTGAAGATGAACACAAGGGACATGAACTGCAAGAAGAGTTGAAACACGATCCTGGCGAAGTGAAACGCAAACAGTATGATGAGATGAAGTATAAGCAATATGGCATGAAAGATGAGGGAACGAAGCATGAAGGCATGAAACACGAAGGAATGAAGCATGAGGGAATGGAACATGAAGGCCACGAGGTTGCGGGTGGAAAAGGACACGGCAATCATCATGCCCACATGCTTGAAGATTTCAAAAGGCGATTTATTGTTTCTTTCGTGTTAACTTTCCCGATTTTGCTGCTCTCGCCTATGATCCAGGACTTTTTTAACTTTGAGCTTCGTGTTCCAGGTGCGGATTATCTAACCTTTTTGCTTTCTTCGGTCGTTTATCTCTACGGCGGGTATCCGTTCCTAAAGGGAATTAAAGACGAACTTTCTGAAAAGTCACCTGGCATGATGACCCTTATAGCCATTGCAATCAGCGTGGCCTATTTTTACAGCTCGGCTGTGGTTTTCGGGCTTCATGGTAAGGTCTTTTTCTGGGAACTCGCGACTCTTATCGATGTAATGCTGATCGGGCACTGGCTAGAGATGCGTTCGGTTATGGGAGCTTCAAGAGCTCTCGAAGAGCTGGTAAAAATTATGCCTTCGGTTGCCCATCTGAAAAAAAATGGCGATGTTGTTGATATCGCAGTTGACCAGCTAAAAGTCGGGGACAATGTTTTAATCAAGCCCGGGGAAAAAGTTCCTGTAGACGGCACTGTTGTGGAGGAGACAAGCAGTGTCAATGAATCCATGCTTACCGGAGAGTCGAAGCCTGTCACGAAAAAGCCGGGAAATGACGTTATTGGCGGTTCGATTAATGGAGAAGCGGCTTTTGTTGTCAGGGTAGAAAAAACCGGAAAGGATACCTATCTCAGCCAGGTTGTCGAACTTGTCAGGGCTGCCCAGGAAAGCAAATCAAAAACCCAGGACCTCGCAAACCGGGCTGCTATGTATCTAACAATCATAGCTCTTACTGTGGGAGCTCTTACTTTTATTCTCTGGCTTATTTTCGGCCAGCAGCTTGTCTTTGCGCTGGAAAGGGCCGTTACTGTAATGGTTATTACCTGTCCGCATGCCCTTGGGCTTGCAATCCCTCTGGTAGTTGCAGTTTCGACGTCCATTGCTGCAAAATCCGGGCTTCTCATCCGGGACAGGCAGGCATTTGAAAGAGCACGCAATCTTCAGGCTATTATTTTTGACAAAACCGGCACATTGACCGAAGGTCGGTTTGGGGTTACAGATATAGTTTCTCTTTCAGGCGAAGAAAATGAAACAGGGGAGAATTTAAAAGATAGCAATGAAAGAATCTTGAGTCTCGCAGCTTCCTTGGAAGCCAGTTCGGAACACCCCATTGCAACAGGCATTCTGGAAAGTGCAAGGGAAAAAGGAGTGCAAACCCAGGCTGTGGAAGAATTCAGTTCAATTCCTGGAAAAGGTGTACAGGGTCTGGTTGATGGAAATAAATTTCTTGTTGTGAGTCCTGGCTATCTTGAAGAAAACGGAATTGCTCTCAAAAATCAAAAGATTGAAGAAATCGAAGCGCAGGGAAAAACTGTTGTGTTCTTGCTTGAGGAAAGCAAAGTACTTGGAGCTGTTGCACTTGCCGACATTATCAGGAAAGAGTCCAGGGAAGCTATCTTGAAACTTAAAAGCATGGGAATTAAGTGTCTCATGCTTACAGGAGATAATCGTTATGTGGCAGCCTGGGTATCTAAGGAACTGGAGCTTGACGACTATTTCGCAGAAGTCCTTCCTCATGAGAAAGCTGAGAAGGTCAAGGAAGTTCAGGCGGAATACATTACAGGTATGGTTGGAGATGGAGTTAATGACGCGCCTGCCCTGGCTCAAGCTGATGTAGGGATAGCTATTGGGGCAGGTACTGATGTTGCAATTGAGACCGCTGATATTGTTCTGGTGAAAAACGATCCGAGGGATGTGGTTGATATCATTGGACTTTCTAAAAAAACATATTCCAAAATGTATCAGAATCTCCTCTGGGCAACATGGTATAATGTTTTTGCCATTCCTCTTGCAGCCGGGATACTCTATGGATATGGAATCTTATTGAGCCCTGCTATAGGTGCCGTTTTCATGAGCCTGAGCACTGTGATCGTAGCAATAAACGCTAAAACTTTAAAGATGGGGTGATCTAATGCTGGGAATATTTCATACTAAAAACATACTCATTTTCGCTTCCCTGACTTCAGCAGCAATCGGAGTTATTTCAATGCTTATGGGGAAAAAGGGGAAAATAAATTTGAAGTCGTGAACAAAAACTCCAGTAAAAAGCTGCTGGAAAGGATTCAATTTAGAACCGGGTTGCTATCATTCCCTACAGTTGAGGACCTAATTTCTGTCTTGTTTTTATACAGGTTGATTCCGCTTTTATCTTTTATCGTAGTTTCCAGTTCGTAGGTGGAATCTTTTTTTCTTGGAAATTCGAGCACAATTGGATTTTCAGTTGAAACGTTTCCGTAAAATTCTTTATTATCGCTTTTGAGGGTTTTTCCATTTTCTCTGAACTCATAGTTCACGTAACAATCAAATATGGAATCTGGATTTCTCGGGTTGTAAGTAAATACGAACTGGTCTTCATAGCTTCTGGATTCGCTCACGAACGCCTCCAGAGAATTCTTCTCCAGGATATTATCTCGGTCTCTTACTCCATCTTTTCCAGCAGGGTTGTTAACCAGCCCTGCAATTATCACGGCACTTACAACCATAAGAATAGCCATTAATAATTTGGATGTGTTCATACCTATTTAGATATAAGATCTCCATTTTTATTTACCGGTTTTTTCCTGTCTGATTCATTTCCCCAGCTCCAGAAGCCTCTTAGGACGCCGGATGAAATAGTATAAAAAAGCTCCCACGATATAGGTTAAAAAAATAATTATGACCCATATAAGGCGTGTGTTTCCTATATCTGTCTCATTCTTCGCACAGTCAATAAGAATCCATATCCAGAAAACAAAGGAAAGTAAACCAATGAATGCGAAAAGAATAAAAATATAAGAAAAGCCCATCATTTCATTAACCTCAAATTTTTATTTTTAGACTCAGCCTTATAAATTAATATCTTTCTAAAATTATGCACTATAGTGAGATTTTAATACTTAAATATTTTTTATTGAAAAATATGTAATTTTATTCAATTCATTTATTAACCAGTATCATTTTGGTCTTTTGTACAACTTATTACTAGTTCATTGATTCCAAAGTATATAAGGAATGAATTTTTGAAAATCACTAAAAGCACGGAAAAACCACTGAAAGTACGGAAGACACGGAAATAAGTAGTAAAGACGTGTTTCTTCCGTGATTTTCGTTTTTCTGTGGTTGTAATATTCAAATCAAATCACTCTGCAACCGGCTGTTTTTTCCGTGTTACAGAATCCCATGTGACTTTAAAATAACATTTGCATCATAAGCTGTAATACTTCATCCCTTTCTCAATTTTATATTTCCATTTAAAAATGACTGGCTTTTCGTTTACCTAGCCTATATGTTAACTAATCATTTACCTTAATTCCTTTATTGAATCAACTCTTATTCCTCTCAATAAGCTTCTGGTTATTTTACTGAAAAAACTTTCAATAATATTTAGCTACGAATCATGTTGGGTGTGAATACGAATTCAAATTTATCAGGAAGAGTTCCAGGTATTCCAGAGTTTCCATTGAAGTATGTGTTTTGTGATTATCATCAAAATTTTTATCTTTTCTTTTTTTCAGACTCTGTTCCAAAATCTAGTGATTTTTGCATTTCTTGATTGAAAATCGGAATCCGTAAGAATAATCAGGTTTTCATCAAAATCAATATTCGACATCTAAATACTTCAATCCCAAAATTGTATTTCAAGGGTGGGGACCAATTACAAAATCGAGTGATTTTTTATTTTATGTCCATCACTGGATTTTGATACTGAATCTTTTTTCAACTGAATCTATAAATTATCACATTTATATATTTTACAATGTTGTAGTATGCTTGTTGCCGAAAGTAGGTATTAAATAATATAACTTATCTATATCCTTAATAATTTAATGATTAATATTAAGAGTTAACAACAAAAATATGAAGCCTATTAGTATATCTATATTTATTTTAATTTAAACTAAAATTTTTACTTTATTATACAATATAATAAATATAAATTTTTCTTATTTTAATCTCTAACAGCTACAATTGAAAAAATCAAGATCCTCAGATTATCTCAAAACTAAATTTGATTGTACAATTGGGAGGCAAAATTCGACTTAAAGGTGAATATCCATCTGAATTTCAAAACATTTTCGATTCAAATTTAAACTAAACAATATCAATTATTCAATTGTGTAACTGAGTCGAGTTTTAAGACAGCCTGAATACAAATTGTATCGAAACCTCAGGATTTCGAAGATTATACAAATTATTTATGGAGAGTGGAAAGTATGAATTCTAAATATATTACTGGTCAAGAATCCACAATGTATCAGGCGCTATTGGATAAGAATAAGTTACTGGTAGATGAAAACAATGCGTTAAAGGAAGAGATACAGAGTCTAAGAACATGTCTGGCACAGGCTGAAGGACTTGAACAGACTACAGGTAAAATTGATCTGGATTATAAGCAGGTAGAAACACCCTATAATGAACGCGAGAAACAGTTGATGTTTGATCTCGATGCAATGACTAGATTATATAAAATCAGCATTTTATTCGTTCGCGAAGGCAATCTTGAACCAGTTCTTGTCGAAATAGTCGATGCAGCAATTGCAATTTCTGGCGCTGACTTTGGCAATATCCAACTACTGGACCCTGAATCATCTGAACTTAAGATTGTAGCTTCTCGTGGATTTCCCAAATGGTGGCTGGACTTCTGGAACAGTGTATCTGTGGGAAATGGAACTTGTGGTACGGCTCTTGGACGCAAAGAGAGGGTAATTGTCGAGGATGTTGAACAAAGCCCTATTTTCGTAGGTACTCCTGCTCTGGAAATCCAGCTTAAAGCTGGAATACGAGCAGTACAGTCTACACCAATTGTCAGCCAGTTGGGAAAACCACTTGGTATGTTCTCAACACAATACAAAAAACCACATAAACCAGACAAAAAAACACTTCAAATGTTGGATCTTCTAGCTCTCAGTGCAGCCGATATTATCGAAAGAGCACATATCTAAAAAACATCAAGTGCTGACTGTGTGAATAAAACCTCTGAAGAAATACAATTCTTGTCCATTGGTCATTGGTTAAGGAATTATCTTGCCTGAAAGCTATCGATTTTGCATTAGAAGCCGTCGTTAAATTTCAGCTCCTTTAATTTGTTAAGTGAAATATCTCAAAAAATCAGTGTCAATAGAAGCAAAAACTATCATCCTATCTGTAATAACTATTGGGGATGTTAATCAAATATTAAAGTAAAAAATGATTTAAGAGAACCTAATCAGCAAGATAGAATTAATCTTAAAAGGTCAGTATAAAAATATGACTACCAAACATACTGATGGCTGGGAGCCTATAACATACCAGGCGTTATTAGATAAGAATAAGCTACTGGTGGATGAAAACCGTGCCTTAAAAGACGAAATACAGAGCCTAAGAGCATATGTGAAGCAGGATAAAGAATCTGATTATGATGTTGATAAACTAGATCTGGAGAAAAGGCAAGCACATCTTCTGATAAAAGCCGATCTAGAAGCACTGAACCGAATACATGAGCTGAGTACAAAACTTTTGGGATCGGAAGGGATCCAGCCAATATTAAAAGAAATAATGAATGCAGCAATCTCTGTCGTGGACGCACAAATGGGTACCCTGCAACTTCTTGAGGATGATTCGCTACATATTGTTGCGCATTATGGTCACAAACAGCCTTTTTTGGATTATTTTACATCTGCTGATAACGTGGCTTCAGTTTGTGGAAAGGTGATGCAACGTGGAGAGCGTATTGTTATTGAAGATATTGAAACAAGTTCTATATTTGCTGGGACACCTTCTTTGACTGTGATGCGTGAGGACGGAGTACGAGCGATTCAGTCCACACCGATGTTAAGCCGAACGGGTAAACTTCTTGGTATCCTTACGACTCAATGGAACTTTCCTTATTCTCCAAACGAGCATGATCTCTGGAGGCTTGACCTACTAGCGCGTCAGGCAGCTGACATGATAGAGCAGGCCAGGTCAGAAGAAGCATTGAATAATAGCAAACAACGTTTAATTGCCGACCTTAATGCTATGACCAGGTTGCATAAGATTGGTACTCTGTTTGTTCGTGAAAGCAATCTTGAACCAGTTCTTGTCGAAATAGTCGATGCAGCAATTGCAATTTCTGATGCTGACTTTGGCAATATCCAATTATTGGATCCCGAATCATCTGAACTTAAGATTGTAGCTTCTCGTGGATTTCCCAAATGGTGGCTGGACTTCTGGAACAGTGTATCTGAGGGAAATGGAACTTGTGGTACGGCTCTTGGATGTAACGAGAGAGTAATTGTCGAAGATATTGAACAAAGTCCAATTTTTGTCGGTACTCCTGCTCTGGAAATCCAGCTTAAAGCTGGAATACGAGCGGTTCAATCTACACCAATTGTCAGCCGGTCAGGAAGATTACTCGGCATGTTCTCAACACATTATAAAAAACCACATAAACTACAAGATCATGATCTTCAGTTAATTGACCTTCTAGCTCAGCAGGCGGCAGATATTATAGAGCGAGCGCAAATCGAAGAGATGTTACGTAAGTCCGAAGAGCGTTTCCGTGTCGCTTTACAGGGATCTTCTATTGTAATTTCCAGTCAAGACTGTGATCTGAGATACACGTGGGCTTATAACCCTTCGCTTGGTTTTAACCTGGAAGATATTCTAGGTAAAAATGATTATGATATATATCAATTAGATGATGCTGAAACTTTTGTTTCTATCAAAAAGCAGGTTTTGGCTAGTGGTGTTAGCAGATGTGATGAAGTGGTAATCCATAGGCCTATTTCCGCTGGTGGAGACTTATTCCATGAGATGACCACTGAGCCATTGCTTGATGCTACAGGAACCATCGGTGGAGTCATCTGTATTGCAGTTGACATTACCGAGCGCAAAAGAGCTGAAGAAGCATTAAAAAAAGCAAATGATACTTTAGAAGAAAAAATTAAAGAGCGTACAGTTGAACTTGAAGGGGCTTATAATTCATTACTTGAAAATAAAATGAGATTAAGTGAAGCCCAAAAAATAGCTCATCTAGGAAATTGGGACTGGAATCTGTTGACTGATGAATTCTACTGGTCAGATGAAATATACAATATTTTTGGACTTGACTCTCTAAAATTCGATGAGACTTATGATTCATATGAGACTCATGATGCATTTTTTAATCTTGTTTTTCCAGAGGATAAAGAATCTGTGAATAATGCTTTTAAAGAAGCTTTTTACGGGAAATCTTTTGAAATTGATTTTAGAGTTCTCTCAGCTAATAGAGAAGAACGCATACTTTATGCACAGGGGCAAGTAATTTTTGATGAGAAAAACATGCCTATTAGAGTTAGAGGAATAGTTCAAGATATAACTGAACGTAAAAAAACAGAAGAAGCTCTGGTAAAACTCGAAAAAATCCGCATAAAAGAGATTCACCACAGAATCAAAAATAACTTGCAGGTAATCTCTTCTCTTTTGGACCTACAGGCCGAAAAGTTTGAGGATAAAAAAGTCAAACAGGCTTTCAGTGACAGTCAGAACCGTGTACTTTCAATGTCTCTAATCCACGAAGAACTCTACAAAGGAGGGCAGACAGAAAAACTGAACTTCTCCGCATATCTTAAAAAGCTGGCTGATAACCTGTTGATGACTTATAAACTTAGCAGCATAAATATCCGCTTGAATATGGATATGGAAGAGAACGCATTTCTTGATGTGGATACTGCGGTTCCTTTAGGCATAATTGTTAATGAACTAATTACCAATTCTCTCAAACATGCATTTACTGAAAAGAAAGAAGGAGAAATTGGAATTCAACTTCGCAGACATGAAGAAATTATAAATGGAATTAACAAGTCCGAGTTCTGTCTGGTAGTTTCAGATAATGGAAAAGGAATTCCTGAAGGTCTGAAGTTGGAAAGTGTCGAGTCACTTGGCATGCAGTTAATAAACATTCTAGTAAATCAGTTAGATGGAGAGCTTAAATTGAATAGGAAAAAAGGTACTGAGTTTACTGTAAGGTTCAAGGTAACAGAAAAAAACACTTAAGTATATCAGCTACAATTAAGTATATCAGCTGCAAACCTATAACCCTTGATTAAATGAGAGGCAGTGTCTCAAATTTGCTGTAAATTTGAAGTCAAGTTTTGCGTACTATGAAGAAAATTGATCTTCTGATTTGGAATTTTCTACCCAATAACTTCTTGAGATTTGTGATTTTAAGAAATAATTGGCATACTACCTATTATACTGATCCTGATATCCAGTTTTTATCTGTTCCTTAAAATTATCTGTTCCTCAAAATTATTTGTTCTTCAAAATGCCTGAGTCGGAAGTTGAGCAAAAAGACTGTGTAGATTACCAGGCCTGCAATCAGGAAAGAGGCTCCAGCAAGTTTTTCATATAAAAGGCCGCCAAGGATAAGTCCGGTGATGCTGGCAAGGCCTCCGAAACTGCTGGCAATCCCCTGTATCGTACCCTGGTACTTTCTTCCTACAACTTTTGATAAGAGTGAGAGAAAGGAAGGCCACATAAGTCCGTCTCCAAGTGCAAAAAACCCTGCTGCAAGGTAGGTAAGGAAAATATTTCCAGGAATGAGAAGCAGGAAATTCGTACCGAGCATCAGGCTTCCGAAGATTATAAGAGCTGCATCCGAATATTTTCTTGAAACCCTGGGAAGTACAGTACTCTGTACGATTATCAGAAGTCCGCTCAATACTGTAAAGTAAACGCCCATTTTTGCAATACTCCAGTTGAGAGTTGAAATTGCGTGCAGGGGAAAAGCTGTGTAGAATACATTGTAACCGAGGTCGATTAGAAAGTACAGTCCCAGCATATAGGGGATATTTTGAAGTCTCATAATCTCCCTGAATTCAGGTTTTTTCGTTTCAAACGTAGTTTTGCATTCCCTTATTTCATAACTGAAGATTTTTCTTACTTTCTCGGCTTCTTCAGGCTCCCCAGGAGCGCACTCTTTACTTTCGGGAAGATAAGATATAATCAGGAATGTTCCGATAAGTGAGATTACTATTGCTCCAAGCACAGGGGCTACATTTCCATACATTGTTAAGCTCAATATTCCGGCAAGGGCAGGGCCAACTATAAATCCCAGGTTTTCGGAAATTGCCATTTTCCCGAAGTTTTGGCTCCGATCTCTTTCTGCAGTAATATCAGCCAGATAGGCATTGGCTACCGATACATTTCCTCCGGTCAGCCCGTCAAGGGCTCTGGCGAAAAAGAGCACTGCAAGGGGCAGGGTAACGGTAAAAGCTCCCAGAACTCTTGAATCGATTTTAAACAGGCTTATTACCGGAAGAAAAAGAGCTACAAGGAAGATAATCCATGAGAGAAGAGTCCCTAGCTGGCTTATAAAAAGTATCTTTTTACGGCCGTAAGTATCAGACCACCTACCCAGAATAGGGGCTCCTACTAGCTGAAAAGCCGGATACATCGCACTTGCCAGCCCATAAATGAAAGCGTTCCCTCCCAGTCGGTTAACCAGAAACACCAGAAACGGGAGTACAATACTAAACCCGAGCGTGCCTATGAAATTTACAGCAAGAATTGGAAGGAGGGAAACGTTTTCTCCTGTACGAAGGTCTGAATTATTTTTCTTGCCTTTGTTTTCCTTTTCCATCTTTCCTCAGGATTCGTTTTCGGAAACCTATTCCCAGGGTTTTCGGACTCCCTTTTTCTTTTCATATCACCGGTATATTCAGCTTTCAGATAACAGCTACTTCTTATGGACAGTTTTCTCTTTAATTCTAAGAACCTCAGTCCATGCCCTTTTCCCGCACCCCGGGCACCTGAGGTACTTTTTATTCACACCATTGGGACTGATGAAATCTTCAAGTTTTGAAACCTCGAACACTTTGCCGCATCTGGGACAGAGGTAGGAAAAATTTTTTGCGTGCCATACTACAAGCAGGACAAGGACCCCGGCTATTATCATGATCCAGAGGTACCAGTATCTCGCAAGCAGGAAAACCGATGATATCATGATTACTGCTATGAACACAAAAAGCACTTGAGAGGTTCCGTACCAATCGCTTCGCGTAATTTCCCAATATTTGTTTTTGTCCATAGTTCACCCCCCCGATTCTGCTTCTTTTCTGATCCTTTATCGGATAATTTATACTGGAAAATAGGAGTTGTAGTTATTTCAGTATTTTTGTCCTTTCTATCCGGGTTAAATCATGGAAAAGTTATTTTTAAGCTGCAGGACACATTGAATAATTTATGGCAAGTACTTATGTTAAAAAACAAGGAAAGTTTCCTGGGTCTGGATAACTTGGGTTCAAGGTGGGACTAGTCCTGGAATCCCGTTTATCGGATTGGCTGTAGAGCAGAATAGTAAAGAGATTCCTAATAAGGGCTCAGTCATTTCTTTTATTTCTTTCTTCATTGTTTCTTCAT
>NZ_LZPK01000238.1:0-6784 GCF_001729375.1 Methanosarcina sp. A14
TAATATTGAGCCTATCCCAAAAGTCATTTCGTTCTTAATCATCAAGAATTTTCAGGATTGTTTTCATGATCAGAAACTTGATTGATTATTCGGAATACAGGATTCAGAGAAGCAATTTTGAGTTTTGGGATCAGCTCATTAAGTATTTTTTACTTCAGGATGTTCTATTTTAATATAATTTATTTGTGTTTATCTGATTCCTTCAGCATATTTCCTTTAAGTATCTGTAACTCCAGATATATTATCCATTTTACTATGCTGTTTGTTCCAGAACTTTTCGCTAAAGCCTTTTTTTAAAAGGCTTTTTTTCAAAAGGCTTTTTTAAAACACCTGATAATTATATACAACTTGATAATTATATACAGGAATATTACAATACATTTCCTATTATTTATTAAATTATTATAAAACCCAGCCGTTAATGTTCCTTAAACACGAGTACTCTAAAGTGCTCCTATAAGTTCCAGGGATGATGGTATAAATGCTAAAAACACGCTTGAGGGATTTTCTTGTCACGAAAGATAACTGGCTTTTTGCGGTTTCCGACTATTTCCGTAGCAATGGAATCCGCGCCACACTCCGCTACGTGCCCGATGAGAATGGGGAAAGAGAATTAAACGGGATACGATATAAAAAATATGATTTTGGTCCGGCTTTTGAGTTCATGAGGAAGTACAAGCCTGAATGGGTACAGGATGTTCATGTGGTGCCTGAATCTGAAGTAAAACAGGTGCTTCACCCCTCGGATGCGATTCCCAGACTTGTAAATTCTGACAGTCGCGTCAGAGCAATCGTAAAGACCCTTGACCGGGCAGGCATTCCCAGGACAAGCATGGGAGTTACTGGCTCGATGCTCGCAGGCCTCCAGAATGAAAATTCGGATATTGACTTTGTTGTATACGGCCCTGTATGGTTCAGGGCAAGGGATGCAATAGCTGCTGCAAAACAGCAGGAAGGACCCATTGAAGAAATTGATGAGGAGATGTGGCAGAGAATCTACAGAAAGAGAATTCCTGAGATTTCATTTGATGAGTTCATGCTGCACGAATCGAGAAAAGGTAACCGGGGCATGGTTGAAGGCACTTATTTTGACCTCCTTTTCGTAAGGGAATGGGACCAGATAAAAGAACCTCTTCTGCGCGGGAAGGACACCGTCAAAATGAAAATAGAAGCCAGAGTTACAAATGCCGACTTTGCTTTTGACAGTCCTGCGTATTACAAGGTCGAACACGATGAGATCGACCACGTGCTCTCGTATACCCACACCTATGCAGGCCAGGCACTTCCAGGAGAGTTAATAGAAGCTCGCGGCATCGTCGAAGAAGTCGGAGACATTAAGCGGCTTGTGGTGGGTACTTCAAGGGAGCCAAAAGGAGAATGGATAAAGTCTCTTACCTGGCTTGAGAAGTGCGGGCATATCTAAAAGAGATCTATTTGTGGAGATGAAGTCTCAAAAAATTTCCAGAACGATGCCTGCCACCTTACAGGACCAATTCAATTATGTGGCTCGCTATGGGATTTCAAATTATACACTTCAAGCTGTGATACGTTTCGAAAATAGGCTGGATGAGGTAAAATTGGCTCGAGCCGTAAGATTGTCCACTGACGCCGAGCCTGTACTGGGCTGCCTGTTCGTCGAAAGGGACGACAGGCCCTTCTGGCAACGCCTCGCTGATCCCGAAAGGATTTCATGGTGCAGGCTGGAAGAAACGCAGGACAGGGAAGAATCAATTATGAAATTCCTGCTGGAGCCTTTAAGCATGGACCATGACCCACAGGTGCTGGCACTGCTGGTGCGATGTGGTCAGGAAGATACTCTATGTATCAAACTCAATCATGCCTGCTGCGATGGCCGAAGCGCCAAAGAATACCTTAAACTACTGGCTGGCATATATACTCAGCTTTATATAGATTCTTCTTTTGAACCTGAACCGAACGTACAAGGAAAAAGAGACCAGAGTGCTGTACTTGAGGCCCTTGGAATAACTGACCTCAAGTCTGCTTTCACTTCTGAAAGTGAAGAATTAGAGCCTACATGGGCTTTTCCCTGGAAACAATCTGTAGAACCAGAATCGATACGGTTCTCTATAAGCAGAATCTACCAACGAGATTTTCAAAATATTTCGGCCTATGCAAAAACCCACGGAGCAACAATAAACGATATTATCCTGACAGCTTTCTTTCGGGCGTTATTTAACATGATAAAACCTGGATCTGATTCTCCTATGGAAATACAGTTTACAGTGGATTTACGCCGTTATTTGCCGGAAGGAGAAAATATAGCTATTTCTAATTTATCTGGAATAGAAAGTTTGAGACTGTCTGAAATCAAGTGCGAACCTTTTGTTGCCACTCTGGAAAGAGTTATATCCATCATGAAAAGCATTAAAACTGGCTTTCCAGGAATAAAAAGCGCTTTTGCCTGTGAATTAATGTCCGGTATGGGTTTTCGGGAAGTTCTTAAGATGAACAAAAAAGAATGGGAAAGATCTCTAACAAGTAGAAGGTCTTCTCCTATGCTCACTAATTTAGGAGTTATCAGTCCTTACCCCCTTCTTTTTGGAGAAACAGTTATCAAAGACGCTTACTTGGTAACTCCGGCTTTCCGTGCCCCTGCTTTTATGCTTGGGATTTCAACCTACCAGGAAACACTTACTCTTACAGCAGGTTATTATGAACCTGCTATACGGAAAGAGAATGTAGATTGTTTGCTTGGCCTGGTTGCTGGTGAGCTGATTTCCTGCCATGACACTTGATAGTATGGCTACTTTTATTGATTTCCTGGCCTCTTACTTTCCTACCCACTTTTTCATTTTTGTTCCGTCCTTTTTCAATAATTACCTGTGCTTCCTCTTACTCAATATTACATACGAAGTCAGAAATCCGATAACAGTCAAGAAAACAGCAGGGTTCGGAACATCTCTTTTTTCTTCATCATTTTCTTTATTAAGCTCTAAGTTTACATTTGTTATATTTTCTTGTTTTTTTCCTTCAGACAGATTACTTTTATTATTACCCTTATTTTCTTCATTTTTAGTTTGAAGGAATTCAATAGACTTAGTATTTATTTTCATACTTGATATCGCAAAGGGAGAAAAGCCTGGAGTTTCTGCGGTAAAGTAAAAGTAAACTTCATCTTCTCTACTGAAGGTTGTAGGCAGTGAGTTCCATACTTCCTCACTGTAGCGATACAGGGCTACAGTATCTTTGCTTCCTCCCTGTTCGGTAATCCAGACCCTGCTTACCCTGAAATTTATGCTGGCATTTTCAAAATTTTCCTGACTTGAAAAGCCATTATTCCCAATCCAGATATTTACATTCCTGTAGACAGTTCCGGGTGCAGGTTCCTTAACAATTGAGGATGTATTTTTTAGTATTTCTACAATAGCAGTTGTTTTTCCGAAATTCTTTTTCGGATCGAACTCCACGGTGACGATTTCATTTGCTTCGCCTTTAAAAGTGAAACACGTATGAATGCCTTTGAAAACCTGTTCATTAGAAATTTCCTTCAGATCGACATTCCCGGTTGATTCTGGAGAGCCTGCGCCGCCCCCGCCTCCTCCACTATTTCCTCCTCTATTTCCTCCGCTACTTTCTTCATTTCCCACATTTTCTCCAGAACCTGACGATTTCTCGGTCACAGTTATATATCCTACTTTTGTCCGAGTACTATTCCCATACGTACTATTTCCATAAGTACTGTTAGTCGCCTTTAATATAACAGTGTAGACTCCAGGACTCTCGTATGTGTAAACCGGATTCCTTTCGTTTGAGTCAATGTTCCCGTTTCCATCAAAGTCCCACTCCCAGGAATCAGGATTGAAGGTAGATAAATCCGTGAACTGGACAATCAGAGGGGCAGGTCCAAGGAGAGGAATTGCGGAAAAGTTTGCTTCAGGCGGAGAAATAACCACTATTTCTGAAAATCCTTCCACTGGGGTAGCGGAAACAGAATAAGCAGAAATCCTGCCAGAAAGTGTAAAGTTTCCAGGCTCGAAATTCGAAGGCACGGTCACATTATATACAACTGTCTTTTCTTCCCCTGCTGAAAAGTTCTCAACCCAGATCCATTCTAGAGTGGATGCTTTGAATGTGCTGGTTTTCTGGAACACAGCCCCATTATTTTCCCACTGGCTTACCTGCCATCCTTCAGGGAGATTCTCATCGAGCGTCAGAGCTTCAATATCCTGCTCCGTAATTATATGTACGGTTACCGCAAAACTTTCACCTGGGTTAACCGTTCCAGCAGAAATCTCCCTGTTTACCTCTATCCCTGCGGCTGAGGCAGGGAGGATTATCCAGGCAAACAGAATAATCAGAACGAAGCCTGAAATAAGGCCTGAGAGTTGAATCAGGCTTTTGTTTCTGAAGGCTTTAATGAGGTTCATAAGAACAGACCCTTATTCTTTTCCATATTTTTCGATTACCCGATTCTCTGCTATCTGATTCGTTTTTGAACTTGTTTATTTTTCGATTTATCTTTTAGCTCATTTCCTGTTATGTATGTCTTTTTCAGATTATATCAAATATCAATTAACTTTAAACTTTATGAAATTATTAACTATGTAATTGTGTATATTATTTATAACTGTCTTCTGTCCTGTTGTTCTAAAGATAGAAAATAGAATTATTATAGCCTGTATCCTTTGAAAAATGATAAATCGAATAGGGAACATGGTCGGAAGCTACTCAAAATCCTGAAGCCATATTTAAAGCCTTATAAAAAGCTATATTGAAAATCGATAGATAACTTCGAACATAACTGCAGTTAAAGCTAAATATAAATAAGAAAGTCACCAACTCCTCTTTCATGAAAATAAAGAAAAGTAACATCTGGATGATTCTGGCATCAGGATTGATTTTAACTGCATCTGCAGCCTTCGTGTATCCTGATTTTACCTTCCATCCTGATATTACAGCAAGCACGGCTCAAGCAGCCCAAGCAGATAGATCTGAAACTACAGCTAACGGAATAGAATCCAGTTCGAGCATAGTTACCAGAGTACAGGCTTCAAACCCACTGGAGATTCTCACAGCAGGTGCTCAGGCAATTGATTCAGGTACTGAGGTTACTGTTTACAATAATAACCTTGCCCTTGTAAAAGAAAAAAGGGAACTCGATCTTGATTCTGGAGTGAACAGGGTTGAATATAAGGATGTTGCTGCTCTTATTGATCCGACATCAGTAATGTTTGAGGATACGAAAAATAAGAATACTGTCGTACTGGAGCAGAATTATGAATACGACCTCATGAGCAGCCAGGAGCTTCTGGGAAAATTTCTAGATAAGGAAATTACTGTCACCGAAAAAGAAGGAGGCACATACACAGGGGTTCTCATGAGCTATGATGACAATAAGGGACTGGTGCTCAGGTTAAGTGCCGGGAAGGTTGTAACCCTTTCCGAAATATCGAAAGTGGAGTTTCCGGACTCTGCCGGACTGCTCACAAAACCTACCCTTATCTGGCAGGTCTACTCAACTGCCGCAGGCAAGAGGGATGTCCTCACTTCCTATCTTACAAATGGGATGAGCTGGAAAGCAAACTATATCGTAAAGACCAGTGCGGATGACAAGAAAGCCGATATCCAGGGTTGGGTTACTGTTAATAATGAAGCAGGAACAACCTATGAAAACGCCAAACTGAAACTGGTTGCAGGAGAAGTTAACCGCGTAACTGCACCACAGGAAACACCTGCGAGGAAGGCAGTTGCAGAAGAAGGAGTTGCATATGACGAAGCTGTGGAGAGTTTCGTTGAGGAATCATTCTTTGAGTATCACCTATATACCCTTCAAAGGCCGGCTACCCTCAGGAACAATCAAGTAAAACAACTTTCCCTTCTCTCTGTCAATTCCGTGCCTGTAGAAAAGGAACTGGTTTTTGATGTCTCAAAAAGCAGTAATGTCCAGGTCGCCCTTAGCTTAAACAATTCAAAAGAAAAAGGCCTTGGAATGCCTCTTCCTGCCGGAGTTCTAAGAGTATACAAAACTGACTCAGAAGGCCAGCTTCAGTTCCTTGGAGAAGACAACATAAAGCACACTCCAAAAGATGAAGAGATAAAAGTTGTTGTAGGAAACTCTTTTGATGTAACAGGCAAAAGAACCCAGATAAATTACGATAAAATCAGCTCGAACGTCTGGAAAGAAAGTTACGAAACCGAAATCAAAAACCACAAATCCGAGTCCCAGAAAGTAAAAATCGTAGAAAACTTCTACGGCGACTGGGAAATCACAACCACCTCTGACCCATACGAGAAAAAAGATGCCTATACAGCTGAATGGGAGATAACCATACCCGCAGATGGCTCAAAGAAAGTTACTTACACCGTAGAACGCAGTT
Organism: Methanosarcina sp. A14; assembly: GCF_001729375.1. Taxonomy (NCBI): domain Archaea; kingdom Methanobacteriati; phylum Methanobacteriota; class Methanomicrobia; order Methanosarcinales; family Methanosarcinaceae; genus Methanosarcina; species Methanosarcina sp. A14. Next base: position 6,339 of record NZ_LZPK01000238.1, read on the forward strand.
ATTAATCCAAAAATCGCAGCAAATTGTCAAAAACTGGATTTACACTGCTGAAACCTACAGAAAATCCAATATAAAACTTATAGCTACAGAAAAAACGGAAAAACGGAAAAAGAGAAAACAACAACTTTATAAAATAATTCGTTTTCCTCAATCTGCTTGAGCACAACCGTTGATCCGAAACCGTTGCGCCAGTTGACCACACAAACCAGGTCGTTACTGGAATTTTCGGTCAAGCTTTTTTTTAAAGGATTGTGATCACGCAGACTAGGTCATTGCTGGGGTTTTCGGTCAAGCATTTTTTCAAAAGACTTGCAGGTTTCAGTACAGAAAAAACACTTTTTTACTATAGTTTGGATCTGATTATCAATAAGATGGGACTCTATATTTCAAACATGTAAGGAATGTCTCAAGTAATGGATTTGACAAGAATGTGGTATTTGACAGGA
>NZ_LZPK01000239.1:0-3826 GCF_001729375.1 Methanosarcina sp. A14
TTGAAAGTGCTATGAAAATTAGAAGAGTGGCAGTGACAGAATACTTAAGGAATCCCCAATACACGTTAAATTAATTCAAATATTTGAAAGTTTGGAAAAAACAATATGCTAGGAGCCAACTGCGTAACTCCTAATACTCTCAAACATAAATAGTTATTTGTTAAGAAAGTAAGAAAGCTATAAGAAGTATCTAATTCATATTAGGATGACATAGGGTAGTGATTATTTAGAACTTAACATTATATTACTGTTAAATAATATATTATTTTGTATTTTTCTTGAGACTTGAAACTCCCTGACCAAGCTTACCAACTAAACTTGTCAACTAAACTTGTTCTATAAAATAGAATTCCGGAAATAATATAAATCGGTTAAATTCCGGCTCCTGAAAGCCTGAAGATTGTTTCTTATATTTTCTTGTTTAAATCTACAGGTCAGGCTCTTTTCATACTTCGGGTTATATCTTCTATAATACCCTGGAAATGAGTAACTTTTCCTTCCTCGTTGCGTTGGATAAAGGTTTTTTCATCAATCCAGCGGACATCAGCAGTCTGAGTAAGAATCCGGTACTGACGGTTAAACTCCTTTCCTCCTTCTTCACAGTTTTCCTCAAGTTCAAGTTCCACAAGGAGCAGGTCTTCGGGGTGGATAATCTTCCCATAAAGAACTTTTCCGGAAATGAAGTCCTCTGGAACGTACCCGAACTGCCTGACATTTTCAGACACATATAGCGTGGGCCAGTATTTTTCAGCCTTCCAGAGAAACACTACCATTGGGCTATTGTTAATTACGGCTTCAAGGACTTTTTGCCGCTCAAGGAGAGCTTTTTGTTTTTCCATGAGAGCTTTCTGGCTTTGAAGAGCATCCTTCAGAGCCTTTTCATTTTTAATCTCCTGAGTAATGTCCCTGACTATTCCCTGGAAATTCGTTACATTTCCTGTCTTATCACGCTGGATAAAAGTCTTTTCTTCTACCCATCGGATTTCCCTCTTCCCTGTAAGAACCCTGTACCTCTGTACAAAGCTGTCATTTCCAGCCTCGCAGCATCGGGTAAGTTCCTTTCTAACCCTATCTATATCCTCGGAATGGACTATATCTGAATATATTATTCTTCCTGTAAGGAAATCTTCTGCGCTGTATTCAAGCTGGGTTACGTTTTCCGAAACGTACTTGGCAGGCCATTTTTTATCAGGAGCCCAGAGAAAAGCCATAACCGGGCTGTTATTAATTACGGTTTCCAGAACTTGCTGTCTTTCCAGTGCTTCACCAAGAATCAGTTCGTCGCTTTCAGCCAGTTGATTGAATCCCATAGCTTCTACCTCTCCAATAACCATTCCAGATCCAAAATCCTTTAACCTCCTCAGGTAATGTACGCTTTTTAAATCCTTAAGCAATATATAATATATTTTGACATCTTATAAATCATGTCTTTCTGCACACAGGAGGAATGTTCTGAGTTCCAGACTACCAACAGTAAATGAAAAGGATAACTGGACAAAGGAAAAGTCCGAGAAGAGAACATTTGAAATAGTACAACAGACCAGGAAAGAATATGGAAAATATTTCGGGATCTGCAGCTCATACCATAACCTTAAAGCCTGCGCCTGCAAAAACTGTCCTTCTTATTCCGGCGGTGCAGGGATGTTTTGCTCCAGAGGCAAACGTCTGGAACAGGGAAAAAAACTGGGTTGCCTCTGTGAAACCTGTGAACTTTTCAGGAAATTCCGACTTGAAGGAGAATACTTCTGCCTGAATGCCGAAAAACCGGAACTGTCCGAAGAAAAGCCTGAGTTTCTCCTGAAGAACTGCAGAAAAGTTCCTGAATCCAGTGGTAAGACCAGGTTCTGTGTGCTGGGAGAATCAAAAATATAAGTACATGAATTCAAAGTGAAATGAATTCGAAGTGAAATGAATTCGAAGTGAAATGAATTCGAAGTGAAATGAATTCGAAGTGAAATGAATTCAAAGTGAAATGAACTCAAAGGTAAATGAACTCAAAGGTAAATGAACTCAAAGGTAAATGAACTCAAAGGTAAATGAATTCAAAGTGAAATGAATTCAAAATCACCGAAACCTGAACAACCCTCGTTTTTTCTTGGAATTCAAATTAAAATGACTGAAAATCTCTTTTATACCGATTTCAGATTTCAGATCTTTTATTCATAGTGTTTGGGATTTTTATTCGGAAAATTGTAGTCGCTTTCTAACCTGAAACCTATTACAGAGATTTCAATAAACAGCCTTTATATTTTCATATGGTTTCCAGTTCTATGTAGCTTTTCGTCTCTGGTTGCAATATCCTTTGGCGGAGTTAATCTGGTCTGGCTTTACTCTGGTCTGGTTTTCTTTGTTTATAATCAATGGTTTTCGTTCCAAGAATCTCACAGTTCGTTATTTCTCTAAAACAAATAGCTGGTGCGTTCCGGAAAAATATGAAGATACTATTGTTCGCATGATAAAATGGACTGAAAGCGCGTTCACAAACGATATATCACAGGTTGCTGAATGAGTCCAGCAGAGCTTATATAAATCGAACAATAATCAAATGGTAAGAAATTGTTTTAATCGCATTCCGACATCTCATAAATTTCAACACGACAGGAGGACACGCCTTGAAAATAGCAGTTGTAGAAAACGAGAACCAGAAAGCGAGTTCAATATTCGAACCAGGATTCATTGCAATATATGAGGAAGACGGTGGGGAATGGAAAGTTCTGACACGGTTTGAAAATCAAGTTTGCAACGCGAAAGGTATGGCCGCGGTACGCGCGTCTGTAGCGGATACAATAAAACAGCTTGGCGACGTAAAAGTAATTGTTGCAAGTGAAATCCCAGGAATAGCGTCCGGGACTTTTCAAGCAGCAAGTTTTGACATATTCCTTGTGGAAGGTAATGTGCTGGATCTTCTTGATTCAATCAAAAAAGAAATGCTTGAAACAATTGAGGAGCGTCAGAAAGAACCGCCAAAATTTGACATCACGCAGTTTCTGGAACCCGGTGTGAATAAAGGTGATTTTTCGATTAATATAGAAGACATCATGTTTAAAAATCCGGACTTGACTTCAAAGAAAATTCTGATCCCCTATCTGAAAAACGGAGAATTTAACAGACTGGATGTCATTTGCAGCCATATTCCAAAGTGGTTTGTCACAAATTTAGGCTCCATGGGGTTTGAATATGAAATCGTGAACGATTTGCCGAATAGAAAGACTGTTAGAGTAGTGCGCATGCAAACTTCGTCATCGAAATAAAGGCATAGATTTTTGGAAAATCAGGATACAGGTAAATCTTATTATCGTTTAAGGAAAGTAATGATATAATGGACGGAAGGGGAGCAGAAAGAGGACCTCTGCAACTGGACATAGGAATAGTTGTATCAGGGCTTGGAGGGAACTCCAATCAGGAAAGGAATCAATTTAACGGACTTGTTTCCTTTTTCGGTGTTGATTTTGGATTATATATCGGACCATCATATAATCCGTTTCGGACTATAGGACCAAGTATAGGCATCGGTGTGGTTATAGGGTCTAATGGTTTTCTGGCTGCAAAATTGGGCGTTCATTTCAGAAGAGCATTCGGTTTAGCTATGCTTTTTCCTATAGTTCCTATTTATGGTGTTACTGGAGCAAGCTTTTTAGCTGCGCTGCCTATTTCAGAAGGAGCTAAAGTTGCAGCAACTATCCCTTTACTGTTAGTGCCGGCAGCATTCGTATACCAGGGAAATCTCAAAGAATTACATAGGCGCGGAATAGAAACTTTAACGGAATTGAGAGCACGTCTGCCAGGAAAAAAATATTAATTCATAAAATTAAACCTGAATCTATTA
>NZ_LZPK01000240.1:0-5906 GCF_001729375.1 Methanosarcina sp. A14
ATCCCGGCCGGAGCACCATATTAAATTATACACACAGAACTTATTTTTTATAATGATTTTCTACAGTGATTCATGAATTTTCTATAATGATTTTTCTAGTGATTTATGATTTTTCTTTAACTATTTGTTTTCTTTTAGAATCTTTTTGTATTTAAATACAGAAAAATATATTTTTCAGGTTCTGCTTCCTTAACTCTAAATTCCCCAATGCTTTTTTAACTTTTTTTCAGGATAACAGAATGGAATTCCTTTATTTCCCTGATTTTTTCCAGGTTCTGTTCTGCGTCAAGTAAGCCTGCCGTGTTGATGGATTCAAGCGCAGCCTTTGCAGCAAAGCAAGCTCCTTTCATGCCTCGATCCAGAGCAAGTACCCGGATCATTTCCAGAGACCACGCGATCTGGACAAGTACGTTTTTCATTCCGCCCTGAGATGCCTCTGTGCCCAGGTTTTCAAGTGCCTCAATTACTGCCTTTGCGTAGGACTCGTTATTTTCACTTACAGCGGTATTACCCAGATCTTCAAGAATGACTGCAGCTTCCAGAGTACTGGTTTCTATTGCCTGTTTGGCCGAAGCGATTCCTATCTCCCCAAGGTAGCCTATAGCAGCAATCCCGGCCTTATGAAGTCCTTTTTCTATAGATATCAGTGATACCTGCATGAGGTAAACCTCAGAAAGGCTTATCATCGTTTCCATTTTCATTCTTGAAGAGCCCTTCCCACAAGTTCCGAGCGATTCGGATGTACTTCTGGCTGCTACACCCAAGCCTTTTCCGGCAAACTCCATGGCAAGGCTCCCGACAATGGATAAAGCCTTTATAGCAACCGGCTCCCTCTTTTGACTGGCAGCCTCAAGTGCTATATCTACAAGGACACAACCTGAAACTGAGCATACCTGCTCCATTTTCATTTCAGCAGATACCCTCGCTATGTCCCCTATAGAGATGATCAGCGCTTTTATATCCAGCTCGTTTTCAGCATTGGCGTCCAGGTGAATCAACTGGAGCGCGAAGCCCTTGAGCTTGTCAATAGCTTCTACTGTTTCTTTTTGGTCCCCACTATACGCTTTTTTGAATCCTTCTTCAATAGTTCTGACTTCATCCAGCTCATTTATATCCACAGGCGAGACACCAGACCCCACAATAATCCTTGTTAATTCTATTGTTCTTACTCCAGATTAGTTTTCCTATCGGAATCAATCTCCTGGTCCTGCCCTTTACAATTTTCACCTTAAACCTTGAATTCTGCCACTCTTATCTTTGTCCGGCAGCAAATGATTTTTGATTTTTGTAAAGTCTGGAAATCTATTAGCCGTATTCTTAGAAAATTCATAGTTCCGGGATTTAACAAGTCTCGTCGACATTATCTTACTAGACATTAAACCAATCGTATCCTAGGTAGATTATTTTATTCCCCTTCTGTGAAAAAATAAAAGAACTCCTTGATATGTCGTAAAGTTGATGTATCGTAATACAGGTGTGAATACGGAAGTTACCAGCCAGGTAAGTAAACACCTGAGATTCTGACATCCTGTCTGGTCTCAAAAATAGGAACATCATACTATATCAAGACACGAAAAAACTGGAAAAAAGTAATCTATAAAGCGATACACATAATTGATAACCTTGACATTAATCAAAAACTTTGTTGCCTCACTTTGAGAATATGAGTATAAAATATTTATTGAGTAATAATCTGTGCAATTACAGAATGAGCCTATCCCGAAAGATATTTTATTCTTAATCATTGAGGGGTTTCAAAGATATTTTCATAATCTTGTGCTTGATTGAATATTAGAAATACAAGGCCGAAGACGCAAATTTCAAGTTTTGGGATGAGCTCAATAAGTAAATTTTGTTAGCACTTATACAAACAATATGAACTCTTAAAAGTGACTCATCAAAGGACTTAAATAGAATAGGACAGTTATTAATTGTTTGAAAGATATTTATAAAGGTCATAACTGGGGAAAGCACAATAGCTGAACTTCAGTGGGGAGAATCGGGAGAAAAATTATATTTATATTATTTGTACGATTTATGCAAATCAATAAATTGTGCGAAGAGTTTAGTCAAAAATAGTTCAAGTTAAAAGTTAAAATTAAGTTAAAAGTTGGTGATTGATTGAGAGCCCTGTTATGATGACCCTTGGGCTCTCAATCGGTGAAACCCCCTTGAAGAATACTCCCCCATATTCTTCATTTAGTTGCAAGAGAACAGTGCAGACATTTAATTAGTTGTGGTGATTGATTGAGAGCTCCTTTTGATACCTGAGTTCTCAATCGATGAAACCCCTAGAGAAAAACTCCCCATACGCTATGCACAAAGGTGCACTATTGCGCTTCTCTTACAACTACATCCTTCTAATGCTAAAATCGTATATATAATAAATTACGTCAAATATTCAATTACCCATCGTTTTTGTATTGTCATACACTTTTTAATATGGGAACAAATTAAAATGCTCTTCAAAAATGTAATCAATCTTTAAAATTTGCTAGTATCTTATTTTTTAATGGTTTTAAAATTTTAAAGCAAAAGATTAACAAATTGAAATTCAATGAAGATATAGAATTCAATGAAGATATGGAATTCAATAAAGATAGAATTCAATGAAGATATAGAATTCAATGAAGTAGAATTCAATGAATAAATAGAATCGACCTGAATGGCCGATAAAACAACCTGGGTGGTTAATAATAACTGATTAACATTTTAACCTATGCTATCAATAGCTGTCAATAGTCATTGCCAATGACTGTCAATAGCTACTGTCTTTACTCAATTGCTATCTCATCCTGCTTATTGACAAGTTCCACAGCCAGTTCCCTTAGCCTGTATTTTTGAATTTTACCGCTTGCTGTCAGCGGGAATTCATCTACAATGAATACATGTTTTGGAACCTTGTAGCGTGCGATCTTGCTTAAGGCATAATCCCTGATATCGGCTTCTGTAAGGTCTGCACCTTTTTTGAGAATCACAAAAGCACCTACAATTTCCCCGTATTTTTTGTCAGGGATGCCCACAACCTGGACGTCTGTAATTTCGGGCATGGTAAGCAGGAGTTCCTCAATCTCTCTTGGATAGATGTTTTCCCCTCCCCGGATAATCATGTCCTTAATCCTGCCTGTGATTCTGTAATAACCGTCTTCGTCACAGGTTCCGAGGTCTCCACTGTGAAGCCAGCCGCCTTCATCGATAACTTTTTTCGTTTCTTCAGGCATCTTATAGTAACCTTTCATTACATTATATCCGCGACAGCATATCTCTCCTACAGTGTTTAGAGGCACCGGCTCATTGGTATCGGGATTAACAACCCTGACCTCTACGCCCGGAAAATGTTTGCCAACAGTTTCGACCCTGAGTTCTAGAGGATCATCTACAGCGGTTTGAGTCATACCAGGGGATGCTTCCGTAAGCCCGTAAACACTGGTAATCTGATAACAGTGCATATCGTTTACGACCTTTTTCATGGCTTCCACAGGGCAGGTCGAACCTGCCATAATCCCCGTTCTGAGAGAAGATAGGTCAAACATGTCGAACATGGGATGCGTATACTCGGCAATAAACATTGTTGGCACGCCGTAGAGAGCCGTACATTTCTCTTTATGTACCGCGGCAAGTACTAATAGAGGATCAAAAACCTCGAGCATAACAAGCGTTGCTCTGTGAGTCAGAACGGCCATAACTCCGAGTACTATTCCAAAACAGTGAAAAAGTGGCACAGGAAAACAGAGCCTATCTATATAGGTGAACTTCTGGCGGTCTCCGATAGAAAGTCCATTATTCAGGATATTTTTATGGGTCAGCATGACTCCTTTAGGAAACCCGGTAGTCCCTGATGTATACTGCATATTGACAACATCGTCACAGTCGACACTGGCCATAATCTCGCAGAGCTTGTCATCGGGATAATGGCTGCCAAGAAGCATAAGCTCGTTTGTGTTATACATACCCCGGTGCTTTTCCTGTCCTACGTAAATTATACTCTTAAGATAGGGAAAGTTTTTGCTTTTCAGTCTCCCTCTCTCAGAGGTTTTGAGCTCAGGGACCAGTTCATTAATTATTTCGAGATAATCAACGTCTCTGTAGCTATCAATCATAGCCAGAGCCTTCATATCGGATTGTTTTAATACATATTCGACCTCATGGCTCTTGTAGGCAGTATTCACAGTAACAAGTACTGCTCCTATTTTTGCCGTGGCAAACATGAAGGTAAGCCAATCAGGAACATTTTTTGCCCAGATTCCTACATGATCCCCTTTTGTTATCCCTATAGCTAGCAGCCCTTTTGCAAGGTTATTGACCCTTTCGTTGAACTGCCCATAAGTAAAACGAAGGTTGCGGTCAGGATAAATTATAAACTCGTGGTCAGGGTCTACAGCCACCTGTTTCTCAAAGTAATTACCGAGGGACTCTTCTATAAGATGCATGGTATTAGCCTCTCTCTTGCACTATTAATTTTTTGAAGCTGTTTGTTTGCGAACAGAAATATCTCATGTGCTCCAAAATTCGGTTTGTGGGCAGTCAGTCAAGTAAATTCAAATAGAGCAAGGGGAATCCGTATCCGTTTCAGCATTATCCATTGCAGGAAACATATGCGCTGTCAGAATTTCGCGTATTGGGTCAGGAAGGGGCATTGCTTTCTGGAGCTTGAAGTCGTAATAAACCAGCACTGCCTGACCCTTTACCTTGAGCTCGCCTTCCTGCCACGCCTCATGCCCTACAGTAAAGGAACTGTTTCCTATCTTTGCAATGAAAGTTCTTATCTCCACATCCGACCTGAAATACATCTGGTGCAGAAAATCAAACTCGGTCCTGACAAGAATCAGGTGCCATACATCAGGGCTAAGATCAAGGTCCGGTGAAAAAAGCCGGAATACTGAGTTTCTTCCAATTTCGAACCAGACCGGGAGGACAGTGTTATTCACATGCCCAAGCCCGTCTATGTCCCCAAAACGCGGACTAACAATTGTACTGAACATTTTTGATTCCTTAACTCTCAAGTACTTGTGTTTAATATCTCAAATATGGAGTTTCCAGCCAGTTATAATTAAGTGTTTACGTTCTCCTCTGCCTGACTGCGGCTTTACAGAGGAGCATAGACTACAGCTAGAATTTTTGCGTCCTTTTTCCCTGCTGCATGAACGTCATGCGGGATAATAGAGTCATAATAAATGCTGTCTCCGGTGTTTAGCCTATGGACATCCTTTCCATAGAAGATTTCAATTTCCCCGGAAAGAATATAAATGAACTCCTCTCCTTCGTGAGAAGAGAGCTGGTGGCTTTCCTCGGGAGACGGGTGAATATCAATAATGAAAGGTTCCATGTTGCGGTCTGCTTTATCGGAGGCAAGGGAATAAAACTCAAGAGCACTCTTCCTGGGTTTCTCAGTTTTCCCCGAAAAACGGACTACATTTTCAGACAGCCCTGCCCTGACAATTACAGGCCCACTCTGTGGCATATCGTCCAGAAAAGTACCGAGGCGGACGCCTAAAGCCCGAGCAATTTTTAAAAGAGGTGTTAAGGAAGGAACCAGGGCCCCATTATCTAGCTGCTGGATTAACTCCGCGCTGCTCTGACTGGCTTCAGCCAATTCTTCAATTGTCATTTCCCTGGCTTCTCTAAGCTGGCGTATCTTACTACCGACACGGTTCTCTTCTGACATTATCCTTTCCTCATGAATATTTTAAGGTAGCAGACTCGGCAAAATATAAACCAGAGTCCTGTTAATTGCCTAGAAGGCTTATCTCTTTTGTATCCATCTATTATAAATACGTTTATTTTTGCTTTAAATATCCCATAGAATCCGGATATCGGGAATAGAGACAATAAAACAGATAGAAGAAAGACAGTGAAACAGGTAGAATAAATAGGAGTTACGCAGTAGGCTCCTAGCATATTGTTTT
>NZ_LZPK01000241.1:0-3031 GCF_001729375.1 Methanosarcina sp. A14
CAGTCCGGAAAGATGTTTTAAACCTTAACTGATGACACATAAATAGGAGTTCATTTTTGAATCACTGACAGATAGAAAAAATAGTGGCATTCATGTCGCACCTGCGGAAAGTGGATTGTATATTTGATAAGGTTAACTGTATATAAAGATCAGAAATTATTCCAAAATTCAGGTACACAATGACCTTAAAAATAGTACTTAATTTCAAAGACTTACGCACTTGAGGTATAAAATCCATTACATGAAACATCATAGTTTAAATTTACATTAAAGTTAAATATGCCCTACGATTCTGTTTTTCAAACTTGGTCACATTATTAAATGTTCATCATATATGAAAAAGTTACTTTTTATCATACAACTTGAATAAGATACATTTTATACTTCAAGTACGTAAAACTTTATACAAATATAAATAAATCAAAAGGTACAACTCATGAAGACTATAGAAAATCCTCTGAAATCAAATAAAAGATTAGTATTAACGATTGCAATCGTAGCGTGTGCTATCGCACTTTTCGTCGGCATCCCAACCGCCGATGCCGAGGAATCCACAGCTACCACGCCCGAGATGGTCAACAGATCCGTTGTCAATCCCTACCTGGCATCTTCACTTTATGCCATCACACATTTTGACTCTTCGCAGAGCGACTCTACACCCTACGGGCCTCCTCGCGGTAACTTCACTGTAGATCCAATGACTCAACCAACTGTCTATGGCGGCCCGATAAACATCATAACTCTTGCCTCCACTAATAAGAGTTACATGTGGGCAGTTGGAAGCGATCGCGTAAGCTACGTTAATGTGACCGACAACAATTGGACTGCTGTAGCAAAATATGAGGCACTCACTGATGCGTCAAACAACTCATTTCCGGCTGTTCCGGATGAAAATTTCAGTACCTTCGGCGAGTCGTCTGCTGTGGGAATGAACACAAGCTCGATGAATAGTTCCTTGAAAAGCCTTTTCGGTGAAAATTACGCAGACCGCTTTGGGAATGGGCTGTACTCGGTAGTCGATAACGAAAACGTACTGTATACAAATTATGGAGATAACCTCTACGCGTTTGCATTAAGTGATCCGAACAACCCATCTGCAGGCATAAAGAAACTCTACATGCTAGAAGATGTAGTCACTGCGATCCAGGGCGACGACCACCCGCCGTACGCAAGATTATTTGGCCTTTCCATGACATACGACGGCTACCTTATTATCACTTTTAGCAATGGAGTGGCAGTCATCAATCGCGACCTCAACACAACCTCTACATCTTTTTACAAGCTTGGGCGTGGTGAGTACGTTAGCAACTCAGTTGCTGTAGATGAAAACAATGGCATATATCTGGCAAGCGATAGTGTCATGCACAAGCTTGTCTGGGACGGTACAAATCTTTCCGATAATGAAGCCGATGGCGCATGGTCGAGCCCATACAACAATTCGGAACAACCTCCTATGATCAAGGTAGGCAATGGCACAGGATCTACCCCAACGCTCATGGGATTCAGCGACGATGAGGATAAGCTGGTGGTCATAACCGATGGTGCCAAACAGATGAACCTAGTGGCATTTTGGCGCAACGAAATCCCAGAGGGATCCGAACGCATCGCAGGGCAGATTCCGGTAACTTGTAATTTTACCACCCTTCCCGAGTGGATACAGACGGAGCAGTCCGTAGTTGTATCTGGATATGGGGCTTTTGTTGTGAATAACATTCCGGAAAATGTCAGCTCTGATCTTATAGGCCAGAACAAGATTCTTCAGGTATCGCTCATGGGCCCGGCATATGATACCGCATATGGTGCTGAACGCTTTCAATGGAACACATCAACGAATGAATGGTCTTCAGTATGGGCAAGGTCAGATGTTTCGTCGACAAGCATGGTTCCGATCTACAGCCAATCGGGTAATATGGCCCTCATCAATGGCTACAGGTTGCCAGACGGCTGGAAAGTGCTCGGACTTGACTGGGATACCGGTGAAATTGTCCATCAGACGATTTTTGGCGATGCAAACTTTGGAAACGGGGCATATGCATTGCTGGAGTACCTGGAAAATGACGATCTGATTTTCAATTCCTTCGTGGGACCAATTCGTATCAATTACAACACTTCAAACCTGTCTTCTGGAGCAGTTTCTATCGATAACAACACGACAAATATGTCTTCTGGAGCAGATGCATCTGGCAGTTGGGAACTTATTTCTGAAAATCCCGTTGGAGATGTAATAGAGATAAAAGGAACCGGCTTTGTTGGAGATGCTGCGAAAGTGGCGGCAACCTTTGAAAAAGATGTGATGGTACAGGATGGAGAATACGAATACCTGCTTGAAGATATAATAATCCCTTCAGGGTTCGACAACAGTTTTACTGTGCAGGCAACAGGTGCCGATGACCTTAATGTGAGAGCAAAGATTATCCTGTGGTTAACGAAAAGTGCAAAGGCACAAAACGGTACTGCTACTGTTTCCCAGAAAGGTGTTCCTCCAGGAACATATAAGATCAGGATCGATGGAAAGGCAAGTGGCTCTAATGTCAAAATCAAGATCACAGCTGTGCAAGAGGTGGAAGTAGATTCAGAAGGAAATCTCAACTATGAATATAATACTAAGTCTATACCGGCAGGCAATTTTAAAGTAAAAGTCGGAGGCATTGAAAAGCAGATTGAATTATAAACCTTCAGAGAGATTAATTAAAGCCTGCAGAAAGCCTGCCTTTGGACAAAGGCTCTTCGTTATTTTATGTGGATATCATCATAATGTCTTCATAAAAATCAATGCAGTCTCGAATTGAAAATCATCTTATCCATAGAGAATGGTGAAGAGCCAAAATTATATTGTATAGCATTCTTTTACGCTTAACCGATAACGTATGCATTCTTTTTTAGCCTCTCTTTTTTAAAGAAATAACACACGTATTGGACATCCCTTCCGAAGGACACAGTCCGTATGTTTACAAAAAAGGAGTTCTGGTACGAAAATTTCTTAGGATTGAATAATAAAATTTATTATAACATTTAAACCCCTTGAAAAATG
>NZ_LZPK01000242.1:0-13643 GCF_001729375.1 Methanosarcina sp. A14
CTAAAGTGAATGAATCTGTTACAGTTAAAGTTGAAATATTAATTTCCAATTTAAATTCTTAACTGAAAAAAGGATCCGACGTTTCAGGAGAAATAACGAGGAGAGATAACAATGGTTACAGAGATTTCATTGAATACAATATGTGGACATAAGACAAAGATAATTGCCACTAAAGAGGGAAAGAGCACACATATACATATTAAGTCCACATGCAAAAAACTTCGAAAGTGGGGTACACATTTTGATATGGAACTGAAAGACCTTATGGGAGGTCCCGAAAACATTCTTAGCCAGAAATCGGCTGAAGCGCCCCTTACACCTACCTGTCTTGTCCCGGCAGCAGTAATGAACGCTTGCTGGCTCGAAAATGGCATGATTTCGAAGAATCTCGCTCGAGACATGGGAAAGATGGAGATTATTTTTGATAAATTGGAATGAATTTTCAGTACTCTATACAACCCCTATAGTTCTTTTGGGAAGATCTTCAGTACTGGAAAAAAACTACCGAAAAAGGTAGTACTGTGAGATGTCACCTGTATACATATAAACTCGGGAATACTTATATCGAATCTTATCATGTACTATTTGTCTGTAACTGACAAGAATTTGCCCGTAACTGATAAGATAACTCTTAAACTTTTAGGAATCTTTTGATCAAAACTTGTCATGTCTTATTTGCCCAGAACTAGGCAACTAGACAAACAACTTTTGAATATACTTATGAAATACTAAAACAGTATTACTATCTTAGGAGTAACAAAAGTTTCAAAACCCGAGTTGAGAACATGGATGTAAAAGAGATCAATAAATATGGACAAGAACTTGTAGACTGTCTGAAACTGAAGACTTCTCCTGTTGCAGTAAAGCTGATCCCGAAAGGAGGAGAAATTCCTGAAGGAATGAAAGAAGTAGATGAAGCTATGAGGCACTGTCAGCTGGTTGACAGAGTGAGAAGAACAGGTGAGGAGTTCTATACCCTTATCGATGACCAGATGTGTAAAGGTGGCGCTGGTGCAATGGGCCTTGGCGAAATGCCTCCAAAGGTCGCAAGTGGAGAATTTTATTTTAATAAACTCAAACAGTTCAGCACCCAGGGCGCTGCAAGGCGTACCCTTGAAAGAGTTCCCAAGCTTCCGCCGCACTCAACTGAGGCTATCCTGTACTCTCCTCTGGAAAAAGCCACATTTATTCCAGATGTTGTTGTTGTTATCGGTAATCCTAAACAAATAATGCTACTTACACAGGCTGCAATGTACAAAACAGGAGGCAGGGTTGAAGCGAGTTTTGCAGGAAAGCAGAGCCTGTGCTCCGACGGGGTTGTGAATGTATACAAAGAAGGCAAAATCGGAGTCACAGTCGGTTGCAGTGGCAGCAGGACATATACCAAAATCTCAGAGGAAGAAATGATTATGGGAATTCCTGTCGAACTTCTGGCTGATGTAGCCACTGGTCTCAAGGAAATTTGCCCTAAGTAAATCCGGAAAACGAATCTGTTTTAAATAAAAATTTCTTCATTTTCAAGCCCTTTCAAGATGTTTCCAAAAAAATCATTTCCAACAAAATCATGAAAGGGTTTGTCGATGAAAGGGTTTATCAAATACGCAGGTAAAAACTTTTGGATATGTCTCACCCAAAAATTAGTTCTCTTGAGTGAAGCGTAGCGAAAAGGATAACGGACACCTGAAACTCTATTAGGTTAGCGAAACTCGGGTTGTGGAAAAGGATAAGTTCTTTAAATGCTAGTGCCAAAAGCTTGCGCTTTATCTAGCCAATCTCCTTGTAAAATATCTCCTTTTGCTGATACGCTGGTGGCTATTAAGATACCCCTGTCTTCCCATTTCATATAATCTGCCGTATATTTGTAAGTGTCTATGGCACCGCTGAAAAATCGTTCGTCATCGCACGCTCCACACATAATTAAAGCAGATTCTTTTACTATGAGGGATTTTTTACGGCTATCCACACAGTAGGCACAGAACCTGTCAATTACAGCCTTTAACTGTGCAGAAATCCCAAAGAAATATAACGGGGAAACCAGTACAAGCATATCTGCACTCTCAATTAGTGGTTCAATTTCTTTCATATCATCACATTGAACGCAGGTTCCATCTTTTGTCCAACACATAATACAGGCCTTACATCCACTAACATTGAGTTTTGCCGTTTTGATTTTATTTACGGTATGCCCCTTTTCCTGTGCTCCTTTCATAAAGGCATCTGCCAGCATGTCACTATTTCCGTTATTCCGTGGACTACCAGTAAGTATCAGTATATTTTTATTCATAATGCAACATCTCTCTAAAATTATTTTTATATCTCTTCTAACTTTTATCTATTTCTATAATCTTACATTTCACCCTACATGGATTGCCAACAGCTATTTCATTGGCCACCTTTGATACTGTAATTGTTATCTATTCAATCAGTCGAAGATAACACTTCAGGCTTTCTAATCATAACGGAAAGTAGCCGTTCCTTATGATCTTCATATTTCCGATTCAATTATATTCAATAATTATAAGCAAATATTGCTAAAAATATAGAAGAGTTTTGAAACTTCCCTGAAACTACCCTCTTGAGCGTAACTGTTGTGCCGCAATCGTTACGCTGGTTGATCATGACGTTACGTGACCTTAGAATAACTTTGAGTAACTCAAGCCCGCTTGAGCAAAAGACGTTAGCATAACGGGCACCGTCCTCCATATACGGGACCCAGACGGGAATCAATTATATACTAAAAGAGAAAAGAGAAGAAAAATGACCTATTACATAGCAGACTCAGCTGTTTTTATAATGGGAAACTGTGACTTGGACAGTTCCCTTATAATTACCGTTCCTTCGGTTGCGGAAGAATTGAAAAGTAGGGACTCCGCACTTCGTTTTGATCTTGCAAAAGAAGGAGGGTTACGTGTGGAATGGCCAGAGCCTGAAATGGTAACAGAAGTTCGAAAAATGGCTGAGCACACGCGGGACTCCGAAGAGCTCTCAAAAACGGACCTTGAAATCCTCGCAAAAGCTCTTGAATATAAAGATAGGGGCATATTGCTTACGGATGATTATGCAGTCCAGAACGTTGCTGTGCAGCTTGGAATTCAGGTTAAACCCATTGCCCAGAAAAAAATAAAGGATATTATTATCTGGCAAAAGCAGTGTATAGGCTGTAAAAAAACTTTTGACAAAGGGGATGTCTGCCCTATCTGTGGTTCCCCCCTTAAGAAAAAAAGGAAAAAAAGTAGAAAAGAAAAGAGTTACTCTTAAGCTAAAGAAAAAGATATAATGCTTGATAATGTAATAATGTCTTTAATTGAGAGAATGTACATTTGAATATAGTTTTCCAGGCAGTATTCGAGGCAAACGTTGTTAATAAGTTGTAAAATGTGCCGAAAAAGTGCCGATAAAGTGCCAAAAAATACAGCCAGATAAAAATTCAGGTGGGAATGGAGGCATGAAGAACATAGAAGATTTAATCCAGAAAGCTGTGGAATTGCAAAGTAACGGGCTTGTAACCGGCCAGATTGCCGACGAACTCAATGTTTCAAGGGAAACGGTTACCTGGCTTTTAACCCGTTCGAAAAAAGAAGTAGCAGCCCCTGCTCCGAAGGATATTTCCGTAAACTGGAGCAATATCGGAAAAAGTGCTACACGGCTCCACTACATCTCACTTGCGCTTTGCGACATGGTGCTTGAGACTCTGGAAAAAACAAACGCCGAAGTCGACGTTGTTGTCGGTGTCGCTGCAAGCGGCATTCCCCTAGCAAGCATGATGGCAAATGAACTGGGAGCTGATTTTGCCCTGTATCATTCCCGTAAAGGACAAGATGTAGTCCAGCCAGGTCAGAAAGGAACAATAAGTAGAAACTTCGGAGGCGTTGCCGGCAAGAACTGTGTGATCGTAGACGATGTTATTACCACAGGTTCCACAACTATGGAAGTCATTGAGCAGCTTCGGGAAATGGGCGCAAAACCAAGAGCTGTAGCAGTTCTCGTAGATAAAAAAGGCGCAGATATGATTGCTAATGTCCCAATCCGGTCTCTTGTAAGGATTGTACGCCTGGACTAAAACAAAGCAAGGATAAACTGTTAATAACTCTTTTGTATGGGAGCCTTTCCAAGTGAAAGGTTTCCCAGAACTTGCAGTATTTTTTATAATTAGTGTTTAATTAAGATTGTCTTTATTATTTTATGAAAAATAGTCTGCGGAGTAATTTTTAAATATATTTTGTATAAAAATTAAAACTCTTGTGAAGACATGTTTTAAGATTATAACTTTTTGAGAACTCAATATCTTAAAAACTTTATATCTTAAATAGACTATTAAAAAATAGAATCTTTCTATCCAGAATAGAAGCAAAGGAAGGAAAGAGGCTATTTAAGCCCTTTAATATTCGACCTCTGCAGATCCGATTTTCTCGGCAAGCCTTGATAGTACTTCGGTCCTCATCCCTTCTACAAACTTAATGCTGCCAACGACAAGATGTCCTCCTCCGCTGACGCCTGCACCTTTTATTTCTTCCCGCAGTTCTCTGACGATTTTCGGAATATTCATGAGCACACCCTTTGAGCGGATAACCGCAAAATCAGGGCCGTATCCAATGGTTACCACGGGTTTATCCGGATATTTTTTGGTAAGCACGTCATGAACTTCTCCTGAGGTCTTTCCTGGTGGCGGGAAGGTGAATTTATGGGCGTAGTTTTCAACGTCTATCACGTTCATGATGGTTCCATTTGCCAGGTTTTGAGACTTGACATTAAAGAGGCAGGTCTCAAGCTGGTCCTGGATCATGGTATTTGCCTGTTCGCACAGCAGGGAAACAAGGTTTTTATGGGTTTCATGATCCCCAAGGTCCAGAATATCGTCGATAAGGCCTTTTCCACTGCTGAATTTCAGCCAGAACTGCTCATAATCCAGAGCTAGAGCCATTTCCTTCAACTCTTCAAGGGTGTAACGGTCCGAGACAAGAGAAATATATCTTTCAGCTTCCGGAGCTTCTGAACGGTCTCCTACTGCTGAAACCGCTGGGAGATGTTTTATTGTATCGCTAATATTGGGATTGATCATACGAGCGACTTCAGCACAGAGCATTCCGGCAGTAACTCCGAAATCCCCTCCTACATGCGCAGGATTTACATGCCCTATCAGGTACTGGTCAACAATATCATCCGGATGGTGATGGTCAATAACAAGCATGTCGATTCCATATACTTTGGCCTGCCGCATTGAAGGTACGTCTTCTTCGGTTGATCCGTTGTCTACGAGAATTATAAGCGGCATTTTCTGCCCGTGCCTGGAAAGGTCTTCAAGCGCATACGAAATGTCCCTCGTAACATCGGCAAGTTCATAAAAAGGAGCTTTAGACGGGGCACGCTTGTAGAAGTAATATTCCGCATCCATTCCCCCGATTTCCGTAATCAAGGGCAGGATAGCCCTTTCAATTGCAATTGCCGAGGTAATACCATCAGCATCGGCATGATGCCTTAGAATAATCGGGGTTGAATGGAGAATAGCTTTTTTGATTTCTTTTGCAACATGGAGCATCCTGGGTTTAAGTTTCTCCATAATTTCGCTTTTGACAAGGAAAGGAATATCCGCAGGAGTTGCTTTTTCGTCAATTACTCTCTCAACTCTGCCCTTGACAACTGCTTCCTTCTCTCCTGTCAGCAATTTCATGCTCATGACCTCGATCTGGATCTGGTCATCTCGCAGAGTCACTTCTCCGGTAATGGAAACAATCATTCCTACATCAATATGCGGATAGGACCTTTTTCCTGCACTCTCAAAGGCTGCACAGGGCACAAAGCCTCCCTCATCACTAATTGTGAAAATCGTGGGACCACTGGTCTGCTTTACCTGAATTACTTCTCCTTCTATTCTTAGGAGCCTGCCCTTCATACTTGGGTCGATTTCGGCTGAATTCTTGAGTGGAAGCTCCTTTTCAACCTCGACGGTTTCGTATTTTTTAATGGTTTTTGGTATCAGATCCAGCTTTCCTCCGGCTTTGATGCTTTTTACCAGAACAATCACGGAATCCCCGACTTCAGGAGGAACAACGATATTGCTAGAGTGCATAAGTCCTCTTACATGAGGGTTAAGGTCGACAAAGGCCCCAAAAGAAGCTTTACTGCTCACTACTCCGTGGTAAAGTTTTCCTGCTTCCACGTCTTTAAGGTCGCAGGACTCATCAAGGGCATAAACATACTGAGAATTGGCACAGGATTCGCATACTTCTTGATTGGGGTCCTGGGGTTTCTCAATACGTGCTCCACAAATCTTGCATGTGTATATCTTCCCAAGACCATTACAGGTTTTACAGGGAGTTGTTACTTCAATACTTCCAGTACCTTTACATTTCCCACATTCAGCACCATTTTTTAAAATGCTGTCAAGATTTTTTTCTGACATTTTCATGAAATCAATTGATTTTGATTTACCTTTGCCCTTACACTGAGGGCAGATTTCAGTTGAAACAACTTTATAGCCACGCCCGTGGCAGTCTGGACATTCTTTAATCATTAATATCAACACCAATGGTTCTTCCGAACCTGCGTTTTCTTGACCTACTGTTTGTGGCTCAGAATACGTTTCTAAACCTGACAGTGTTTCTCGTTCTTATTGTCAGCTTTTAAGTACACTGATCAAACTTTGTGGCCGTATCAGGGCCAAAAATCAATATCATTCTGTTTCTTTTTCTCTGTTTACTCACTTTTCCATGTTTTATATTTTCGATGTTCCAAATATAAGTGTTTTCAGAGACAACTATTTATCAGAATGAGTCTCTCGCAGTTTCTTCATAGTTTCATCCAATCAGGCATCTGCATTTTTGACATTTATTTCCTTCTCCGATATCGTCAAAATCTGAAAAGTGAATTCAATTGAGAATCTGGAGAAGGAAGTAATAATAAATAATAATACAATAATAATAATATAACTTTTCAGATGGTTGTAGAATGCAGGGTGCAAAATTTTTGAATGATTAATACTTATTTTATAGAAAGTTTATTATTGATTCTCTGTATAAAGAATACTTAGTTATTATTATGTCTAATCTAAATATTAATGGAATGAGAGGTCACAAAAATTATGAGCATCTTTACCAGTCAAATCTACATTCCTGTATTATTAGTTGTAATATTAATACTCTCACAATCAATAAAAATGGTTAACGAATATGAGAGAGTAGTTATTTTCAGGTTGGGACGCCTCAGTGGTGTAAAAGGTCCAGGAATTTTTCTGATTATCCCAATTGTCGATAGAGCTTTAAAAATAGATCTAAGAGTTGTTGCGATCGATGTACCCAAGCAGGCCGTAATTACTAGGGATAATGTCACGGTTGAAGTGGATGCGGTTGTTTATTACAAGGTCATAGAACCTGGAGCTGCCATAACTCAGGTTGAAAATTACATGTTTGCAACTTCTACCCTTTCACAGACTACTCTAAGAGACGTTATGGGCCAGATGGAACTTGATGAGCTGCTTTCGGAAAGAGAAAATATTAATAAGCAAATTCAAGAGCTTCTGGACAAGTATACCGATCCCTGGGGTATCAAGGTTACAGGAGTCACAATTAGAGACGTCTCCCTGCCTGATACAATGAAGAGAGCAATTGCCAAACAGGCTGAAGCCGAAAGAGAAAAGCGTGCCAGGATTATCCTTGCGGAAGGAGAATCTCAGGCTGCGCAGAAAATGAGAGAAGCTGCAACTTCCTATGAAGGAGTACCGGCAGCAATTAAATTGAGAGAACTGCAAACTTTAGCCGAGATTTCCAGGGAAAAGAACCTCATAGTAGTTACTCAGTCCCAGGCTTTTGAAACCGGAAATATAGCGGCTTTATCTACATCTATTGCGGAAAGAAAAGAGCAGCAAAGGCAAGAATAAGCATAAAAAGGATTACAACAGCAAAAAGAACTGAAGGAAATGGATGAGCAAGAAAAGGCCGATAACCATGTCTGTAAAAAGAGGTCCGCATTTCTTCTTTATTTTATTCCTGTGTTTCATCCTCATAGCCGTTTCTATACCCTCTGGGGATGCAGGACCTCAACAGAAAGTACTTGTGCTTGAAATATCCGGGGCTATTACACCGGCTTCAGATGATATTATAGCAGATGCGATAGAAAAAGCTGAAAATGAAAATTTTGAGGCTCTTGTAATTAGCTTGAATACCCCAGGTGGAGGTCTGGATGAAACTCAAACAATCATAAGCGCAATTGAGAATGCGAGCGTGCCTGTTATCGGGTATGTACCCGAAAGTGGTAGAGCCTGGTCAGCCGGGACTCTCATCCTCATGGGAACAGATATTGCTGCAATGGCGCCTTTCACGGTTATAGGATCAGCTCAGCCCGTTCAGATGTCTGTGGAAGGAACAAAACCCATAACAGAGGAGAAAATAATAAATGCCCTTGTCAAGTTTTCGGTTGCAACAGCCAGTAAACACGGGAGAAACGAGACCTTTGCAGAAGAAGTCATAACGAAAAATAAAAATCTCGACGCGCAAGAAGCCCTGCAGGCTGGCGTAATAGAATATGTAGCTCCTTCTATTCCAAATTTGCTGACACAGATTGACGGGCAGGAGGTAAAAGGAAAAGTCCTGCAAACCGAAAATGCAGGAATAGAAAACTATGAACCTCCATTTTCTCTCTCCCTTTTAGGGCTGATTTCAAACCCGATTATCTCCTCCCTTCTTTTGACCCTGGGAATTTATGGGCTAATTTTTGGGATCTCAAGTCCGGGAGCCGGAGCAGAAGTTTTTGGACTCATCTCAATTGCACTCGGGTTGATAGGAACAGGTTTTGATATCAATATAGGGGCAATTTTCCTCATTCTTTTAGGAATAGGACTTCTGATCATTGAGATTAAAGTACCCGGATTTGGGATATTCGGGTTTGCGGGTCTCATCAGCCTCATAATAGGAAGTATACTCCTTGTACCCATGGGAAGCGAAAATATTTACACCCCCGAGTTTCGAAAGGTTCTCACCCTGACGGTTGTTGCCCCTACGGTTGTTTTCGGATTGTTCCTGGTTTTTGCAATCTATAAAGTAACAGAGATCAGAAAGAAAAAACCGGTTATTGGAGAGTTTATAGGAGAAACTGCCGAAACCATAGATCCTTTAGGGCCTCAAAAGACAGGTTTTGTCCGCTATAAAGGAGAATACTGGAAAGCTCATTCAGAAGAGGAAATTGAACCGAATGTAGAGGTCGAAATCACTGGAAAAATAAGGGAAACCCTTTTAGTAAAGAAAAAAATGTAATTATTCCCTCTTCTCCGGTTCAATTTCTTTTTTCTTTTACTTTTCATTAAAGCCTTTTTTTAAAAGGCTTTTTTAAAGGTTTTTGATTTTACCTTCGATTACGCAATTTTCCTCATTTTCGCTAAATCTTTTTTCAAAAGGCTTTATTTACTTCTTATTTTTTCGAGTACTTTTTGTTTCTTTTCAATAGCTTCAAGCGCAGCCTTATCAATTGCTGCTCTCATTTCTTCGAAATCTCTGGGATTCCCTTCTCCATGAACTTTTTTAACTGGTGTGTATGCAGACTCTCTAAATCTTGGTGTGAAGTCTCTGCATTCGCCATTTAAGAAGATTTCAGCTCCGTTTCCTTCCTCAACATGCCCTATGACATCAATTTTAATACCTGAAGCTCTGACGGTATTAAGGATTTCATCAGCATATGCAGGGGGAACAATTATGAGCAGGGCATCGAGAGAAACTCCAAGGTAGTCGATTTTCAGGCTTTCAAGCATTGAAAGCACCTTTGGGTTCACAAGAGCCCTTAGCTTTTCTTCTTCAAAGACCAGTTTTACCCTTGCGGTCTTTGAGATTTCCTTGGCATCGCCCCGAATTCCTCCATTCGTAACATCGGTCATCGAATGTACTTTTTTATGTAGTCCGGATTGCAACAGGACCTCGCAGGCTTCTAGGAAACGGATATTAATGGTTTCCTCCACAACCTCATGCATCCCATAGTAAAGCGCGGTTGTGGAAATCGTACCCCCACCTGCGCCTTCAGTCATGAGGATAAGGTCTCCTACTTCAGTCCGGTTCCGCGAGGTAAGAGAAGAGGTTATGCCTACAGCTCCAACCCCGCCTGTCATGCGTTCACCTATGACCATGTCCCCGCCGATTCGAAGCGTGCTTCCTGTAATAAGAGGTATTCCGGTAAGTTCAGAGACCGTGGTTATTCCTGCAATATGGTCAAAGATCTTTGCTACATCCCCGTCGTCTGCTACATGAATGTCGGAGAGCATTGCCAGGGGTCGAGCTCCCATAGCATATATGTCACGTAGAGCTGCCCGAGCTACGTGAAAGCCCGAGAGAAAAGGAAAGTCACTTAGGCGAGAATGAAGCCCGTCAATTGTAACCACAAGGTAGTCTTCACCGATTTTGACAACTCCAGAGTCGTCTAGCTGGGAGCTATCTACAACAGCACCTGTCTTGCCTATAACTTCTCCAAGCTTAGAATGAACGTAAAAGTCCCCTGTACCTCTGGAACCTACCCCGAATTCTCCCATTGAAACTCCTGAGACAGTGGGGCTTAACACGTCTCCTTTCACATCAAGTGTTGCTTTTGCCTCACAAACGACCGCAGCCGCGATCTCATGAGCTTTTTCCAAACTTATATGCTTAATTTCAAGAATTCTTGAAGCCAGTTTTGCTTCAAGCCCTGCTTCGTTTGAGGGGTCCTCCCTGAGAGCCCGTTTTGCGTAGCCTTCTATATCCATAGTAACCATCTCTTGCGGATCTTTCTGCCCTGAAATATAGCAGGGCAGGAATAGTTTGGCATTAAAGTATCAGTCTATTTTTATAATCTGTTATTTTGAGGTAGTCCATTAATTTGAGGTAGTTCATTAATTTGAAGTAGTTCATTAATTTGAAGTAGTTCATTAATTTGAAGTAGTCCTAATTTGGGATAGCCTGTTGATTTCAGATGCTCATCGCAAAGTGTGTAGGAATCAGAACTAATAATCCGGAAAAAATGAAAAAATGATTTGGGCACAAGGGATAACTTTTTAGAGAAATCCTTTCAGCACATGTCTATAAAGTTTTTCAGAATCTTCAACCCGATAGCTCCACTTTTTTCAGGGTGGAATTGGGTACCCATAACATTACCTTTAGAATTTACGACAGAAGCTGAAAAGTCCAGCCCATAATTGCAGGATGCAAGGGTGTTTTCAGATGCTGTGTCCACATAGTAAGAGTGGACGAAGTATACGAAAGAGTTGTCAGGAATCCCTTCAAATAGAGGGTGGTCCTGCTTGATTTTAATATTGTTCCAGCCAACATGAGGCACCTTTAGTTCGGATTTTGGAAAGCGCAGCACCTTTCCGGGAATAAGGTTCAGCCCATCAGTAAGCTTTCCTTCCTCCGAAGAACTCATGAGAACCTGTTGTCCAAGACAGATCCCGAGCATCGGCTTGCCTGACCGTGCGTATTCTTCTATAGTCCCTTTGATGGGGTCAAGGCACTTCATCGCGTCCACAAAAGCGCCAACGCCCGGGAGAATTAAACCGTCTGCGGCAAGAATTTCCCCAGGATCCCCTGAGATTGCGGGACTTGATCCGACGTGTTCAAGCCCTTTTTGAACACTGCGGAGGTTTCCAAGCCCGTAATCGAGAATCACAATTCTTTTCATAGCTTTAACAAACTAAGTTAAGATAGATTAACTTTACGCATAACGAAAAGTACAGCACGAAGATCATTGAAGGACAGAAGGAAACCAATTAAAAGAAAGATAAAATATGAAAATATGAAAAGAAAAAATTAGACAAAATATAAAGGGATTGTAAAATCTTTTGCAGTTAAGACCTCCCCGCAGGAAGACTGTAAGAGCTATTCTCCCTTTCAAAAGTCACCTTGTATTTGCCACAATGTACACATTCATAGCGTTTTTCGAGCACTGTTGGCAAAAAGAACAATGCCCCGCTTTTCCGCTTCCATTCATGCAGTCCTAAAAAACACAAGAAACTACGGTTACGATCTGATTCGTCTGAGTCGTCAGAGCATTCTTGAGCCAAAAAACTGTTTCTCCTCGTTTCTGATTGTTAAGTTTATTCTACAATAATAAGTAAATTATGGTTAAAGAACTATATAAATATACAGTTTTTAAGGAACACATCAAGAAGTTCTGCTATCGAGAGCGGCACCTGGCTATAAATAGGCGATTGAATACATGTTGATTATACATGACGAGATCATGATTCAATGTACAAATTTACATAAATAAATTTTATCCAATTGTCGGTGATTGATACCGTTTTTCGTCGTTCATCAGGCAGTTATTTAACTCCTTGTTTTCGTCAAAATCAATATCTATCAATTTTTTTTGGTAGGCGGGATAGTTACATCCCATCTTTCTTTTTAAACTCAGAGATATATTCAGGTCCAGGCTTTCAAGGATCCGAGTTATAACATCGAATTTTCTACTAGGCTTCCATTCTTCGCTTATTCTAAATCTTTAAGATATACCAAAAGATCTGTAACAAAATATTAATAATGTCTTGTGCTAATTACTTAGTGAAATTATTGAGAGTGGTGAGATTATGAAGAAATTTAAATTTATCAAACATGATGAGAAAGCCATGGAACTCCCGATTAATATCGTTGTAATGCTCGTTGTCGGGATGGTTGCCCTTGCAACACTCATTTCGATCATGCCGACCCCGACAAAGGACATGTCGGTATTTGTGGAATCTGCAGGGCTTAGTGCAAGCACCCTTGAGAACGGAAACTCAATAATAGTTGATGCCAGTACTGCAGAAAATCCTTTTACAATAACCGTAGTTGTAAAGACAACTGACAGCGATGGAAATCCTGTAAGAAACGCAAACGTTATTCTGAGAGGGCTTGGTGGAGCAGCATCAAATACTACGGATGCTAATGGTTTCACTTACCTGACAACTCCGCAAGGTGCAGAGGTTAGGCTTGACCCTAACCAGAACGAAGGGACAATGGACCTGAATATTGTGGCCGATGGTTTTTATGACTACGAGAAAAAAGATGCTGTAATGATAATCAAGACCAGGTAATTGTGCATCTTCCAAAAGTAAAATTGAAAGGAGGAGCCGTACATGCTGCGTGAAAAATTCAAACACAACGAAGCAGGAACTCTGGGGCTTCCAATAAGGATTGTCGTGCTTACTGTTGTGGGTCTTATAGGATTTTGCACGATTCTTACGGCCCTTAGCAATGCCCCTACTCCTCCAAAACCTATGTATGCTACAGCAAATATGAGTGTACTTTTCTTACCTTCTACTGAAGGAGGCAGTAATACGGAAACAAACCTCAGCTTGCCTGTAAAAGTGTTTGACAGCGAAAATCGCGGTATAAGGGGCGCAAATGTAATTGCCTGGAGTCCGGATAGGAAGAAAGCCTATTCAGGCGTTACCGACCTCGAAGGAAATGTAATATTGAAAATTTCAAATCCCGAACTGCCTCCGGGAAAAGCTGAAGGATACATTAAGATAAAGGTAATGAGAGAAGGATACAGAGATTTCACCAGCGATTATTTTCTGAAGGTGATTCGGAGCTAAATTGCTCTGGATATTAGCCCCCTTGAAAAATGATTAGTTTTTTAAGGAATATTAAACCTTATTTGCCAAATGTAATGTAGTGTCAGCCCTCCCCCAGTTAAGGTACATTCATTAAATGATC